>JAFQKB010000003.1 GCA_017397125.1 Clostridia bacterium
CCGACTGGTACAAGGGTACCGCCAACGCCATCTATCAGAATATCGACTTTATCCAGCGGTACGACCCCGAGTATGTGCTGGTGCTGTCCGGTGACCACATCTATAAGATGGACTACAGCGATATGCTGGCGGACCATAAAAAGAACAAGGCCGACTGCACCATCGCCGTGCTGGACGTGCCCAAGGAGGAGGCCAGCCGCTTCGGTATCCTGAACACCAACCCGGACAACTCCATCTACGAGTTTGACGAGAAGCCGGCGGTGCCCAAGAGCACCCTGGCCTCCATGGGCATTTACATCTTCACCTGGGAAAAGCTGCGCAAGTACCTCATCGCCGACGAGGAGGATTCCACCTCCCAGAACGACTTTGGTAAAAACGTGCTGCCGGCCATGCTGAATGCCGGCGAGCGGATGTTTGCCTATCGCTTTGAGGGCTACTGGAAGGACGTGGGCACCATCGACTCCTTGTGGGAGGCGAATATGGATCTGCTGGATCCTAAGGTGCCGCTGGATCTGGCGGACCCCAGCTGGAAGATCTATTCCCGCAACCCGGGTATGCCGCCCCAGTATCTCTCTGCTACCTCAAAGGTGCAGAACAGCTCCATCACCGAGGGCTGTGTCATCCACGGTAAGGTGGAGTCCTCGGTCATCTTTGCCGGTGTGACGGTGGAGGCGGGCGCCGAGATCGTCCAGTCCATCCTGATGCCCGGCACCGTGGTGCGCAGCGGCGCCAAGGTGCAGTACGCCATCCTGGCGGAGAACGTGGAGGTGGGCGAGGGCGCCATTGTGGGCGAAGCCCCCGAAGAGATCGACGATCTGGACCGCTGGGGCGTGGCCGTGGTGGCCTCCGGCATCCAGGTGGGCAAAAATGCCCGGGTCCCGGCCAAAGCGATGACCGAAACAGATGTGAAAGACGGCGAGGAGGTGAGCGCTCATGCGTAATTACAATGCTTTGGGTCTGATTTTTGCCAATATGCACGATGAGGCGTTCCGGGACGGCACCGCCGTCCGTTCCATGGGCTCTCTGCCCTTTGGCGGCCGCTACCGCCTGATCGATTTCCCCCTGTCGGCTATGGTCAACGCCGGCATCACCAAGGTGGGCGTCATCACCAAGAGCAACTACCAGTCTCTGATGGACCACCTGGGCAGCGGCAAGGCGTGGGATCTGTCCCGCAAGAACGAGGGCCTGTATTTCCTGCCCCCCCGCAGCAGCAGCGACGCTAAATATCAGGGCCGCATCGGCTCTCTGGCGGATATTATTCCGTTTTTGAACCATTCTAAAGAGGAGTACGTGGTGCTGGCCGATTGCCATATGGTGACCAGCATGGACTACAGCGCCCTCATCCGCACCCACATTGAGAGCGGTGCCGACGTGACCATCGCCTGCCGCCACGGCGCGGTGCCCAAGCTGACCGACATCCCGGTGCTGACCATGGATGCCTCCGGCCACGTGATGGACCTGCTGCTGGGCCGTGTGGGGGACGAGGTGGCCTATTACGGCATCGGCGTGTACGTCATGCGCAAGGATTGGCTGCTGCGCACCATCGCCGAGGCCACCGCCCGCAACCTCTATCATTTTGAGCGGGATATCCTGCAGCGCCGCCTGGACGAGCTGGTGGTCTGCGGCTATGAGGTGCCGTCTCTGGTGATGCCCATCTACTCCACCGCCAGCTACTTCAACGCCAACCTGGCCCTGCTGGAGGACACCGTCCGCCAGCAGCTGTTTCCCCAGAAGCGTCCCGTATACACTAAGCTCAAGGACTGCGACCCGGTGCAGTACGGACTGCACGCCGAGGTCACCAACTGCCTGGTGGGGGATGGCGCCCACATTGACGGTAAGGTCAAGAACTGCATCGTGTTCCGCGGGGTCAAGATCGACCGCCACGCGGAGCTTGAGAACTGCGTCGTCATGCAGAACGTGACGGTGGGCGCCCACGCCAAGCTGGGCTGCATCATCGCCGACAAGAACGTGGTGTTCCGCGGTGGCTGCACCCTGCAGGGCTCCGAGAGCTATCCGGTGTACATCGCCAAAAACTCCATCATCTGACCGAAAGAGAGGTACTCTATGAAAGTTTTATACATTGCCAGCGAGGCCCTGCCCTATGCGGCCTCCGGCGGTCTGGCGGACGTAGCCGGCTCTTTGCCTAAGGCGATGCGCAACCGCCTGGTGGGTTGCCGGGTGGTGCTGCCGCTGTATGAGAGCGTGCCCCAGGAGCTGCGGGAGAATATGAAATTCCTCACCAGCCTGTCGGTGCCGGTGGCCTGGCGCCGCCAGTATTGCGGCGTGTTCGAGGCCAAGTACAACGGTGTCATCTACTATCTGCTGGACAACCAGTATTACTTTAAGCGCCAGGGCATGTACGGCCACTACGACGACGCCGAGCGGTTCGCCTTTTTCTCCCGGGCGGCCCTGGAGATGCTGCCCCACATCGGCTTTAAGCCGGACGTGATCAACGCCAACGACTGGCAGGCGGCGCTGGTGCCGCTGTTCTACAGCATTTTCTACGCCAACCGGGAGGGCTACGAGGGCATCAAGACGGTGCTCACCATCCACAACATCCAGTACCAGGGCAAGTACGGTATGGAGCTGATGGACGACGTGCTGGGCATCCCGCCCGAGTACCGCTCTATGGTGGAATACGACGGCTGTGTCAACTTTATGAAGGCGGGCATCGAGGCCGCCGACCGGGTCACCACCGTCAGCCCCACCTATGCCCAGGAGATCCGGGACCCCTGGTTCTCCTGGGGTCTGGACCCCATCCTCAACGCCCGCAGCTGGAAGCTGCAGGGCATCCTCAACGGCATCGACACCGAGGGCTACGACCCGGCCACCGACCCCAACGTGTTTGAGAATTTCACCGTGGAGAACGTAGCCGCCGGCAAGGCCGCCAACAAAAAGGCCCTGCAGGAGCGGCTGAACCTGCCCCAAAAGCCGGATGTGCCGCTCATCGGTATGGTCACCCGGCTGACCTCCCACAAGGGGCTGGACCTGGTCAAATACATTGTGGACGACCTGCTGACCCGGGACGTGCAGATGGTGGTGCTGGGCTCCGGCGAATGGGTGTATGAAAACTTCTTCCGGGAGATCCAGGCCAAGTATCCGGAAAAATTCTGCTATTGCGTGGGCTTCATCCCCGAGCTGGCCCGCAAGATCTATGCGTCTGCGGACATATTCCTGATGCCCTCCAAAAGCGAGCCCTGCGGCCTGGCCCAGATGGTGGCCTGCCGCTACGGCACCCTGCCGGTGGTCCGGGAGACCGGCGGCCTTAAGGATAGTATTGTTGACTGTGGCGAGGAGGGGGGCTTCGGCTTCACCTTCAAGACCTACAATGCGGACGATATGCTGGCGGCCATCGACCGGGCGCTGGGTGCCTACGCCAACAAGCCGGATCTTAAACTGCTGCGGGAGCGGTGTATGACCGAGGACTTTACCTGGGGCCGCTCTGCCAACGAGTATATCCGTATGTACAAGGCGATGCTGAAAGGGTAAACATCCATGTGAAAAACGGACCGAGCCTCCGGGCCCGGTCCGTTTTCTGTCCCGCTTTTCCGTACAGCCATAAAAGCACGCCGCTTATGGCGGGGCGAACGCTATTTATTGTGCATGTTGCACAAACTAAGCGGAAAAATTACCCATAAATGAAAAATCATTTCGTCATTTTCAATTAACTATTGCAATATTATGCGTAGTGGTATATACTAGTGAGGTAAGGAAATATACTGTTTTCCGTATTCTAACCGGGAGGGAACCCCTTATGAGCCAAACCACCGACGCGGCGGCCAAGAAGACCGCCCCTAAAAAGACGACCGCAAAGACTGCTGCCGGCAAAACCGCGGCACCCAAAAACACCCAGCGGCAGAAGCTGAAGAAGGAGCTGGAGGAGAAATTGCTGCAGCAGTTCTCGGTACAGCCCCGTCAGGCCACCGACGCCCATCTGTACAACGCCCTGGTGCTGGTGCTGCGGGACCGGATGCGCCGCCGCCGGGTGGAGTATATCCACGACACCCATCAGCAGGACGCCAAGCAGGTCTATTATATGAGCATGGAGTTTTTGATGGGTCGCTCCCTCAAGAACACTCTGTATAACCTCAACCTGACCGAGGACGCCCGCGCCCTGCTCAAGGAGTACGGCGCCAAGCTGGATAATCTGTTTGAGCTGGAGCCGGATGCGGGTCTGGGCAACGGCGGCCTGGGCCGCCTGGCCGCCTGCTTCCTGGACGGTCTGGCCACCAACCAGATTCCGGCCATCGGCTATTCTCTGCTGTACGAGTGCGGCATCTTCCGCCAGAAGCTGGTGGACGGCTGGCAGACCGAGATGCCGGACTTTTGGCTGCCTGGCGGCGAGAGCTGGCTGCTGCCCCGTCCGGAATTGACCAAAGAGGTCCGGTTTGACGGCCGCGTAGAGGAGTGGTGGGACAACAACGGCTTCCACCACGTGGAGCATCGGGACCCGGTCACGGTGATCGCCCAGCCCTTTGACCTGATGGTAGCGGGCAAGGACGGCCGCGGCGTGTCCACCCTGCGCCTGTGGCGCTCCACCGCCCCGGGCCTGGATATGTCCCTGTTTAATCAGGGCGAACACGTGCGGGCTATGGAGCAAAAGGCCATGGCGGAGGTCATCACCCAGATCCTGTACCCGGCGGACAACCACCGGGAGGGCAAGAGCCTGCGTCTGTCCCAGCAGTATTTCCTGGTGTCCGCCTCGGTGCAGGACATCGTCCAGCGTCACCTGGAGCAATACGGCACCATGGATAACCTGCCCCAGATGGCGGCGGTGCACATCAACGACACCCATCCCACCCTGGCCATCCCCGAGCTGATGCGCATTCTGCTGGACGAGTGCGGCTACGGCTGGGAGGCGGCCTGGGATATCGTCCGGAACACCTTTGCCTAC
>JAFQKB010000037.1 GCA_017397125.1 Clostridia bacterium
CCATATGACCACCGCCGGCGAGGCGCTCAACCCCGAGGTGTTTAAGCAATTCAAGGCGGCCACCGGTCTGGAGATCATGGAGGGCTTTGGCCAGACCGAGACCACCCTGGCCATCGCCAATCTGGTGGGCACCGTGCCCAAGATCGGTTCGATGGGTAAGGCGTCTCCCCAGTTTGATCTGGATATCGTGGATCCCGACGGCAACAGCGTGGCCACCGGTGAGACCGGCGAGATCGTCATCCGCACCGATAAGTCGGTGCCCTGCGGCCTGTTCAAGGAGTATTATCTGGATACCGAAAAGACCCAGGACGCCTGGCACGACGGTGTGTACCATACCGGCGACACCGCCTGGCGGGATGAGGACGGCTATTTCTGGTACGTCAGCCGTGTGGACGACGTCATCAAATCCTCCGGCTACCGCATCGGGCCCTTTGAGATCGAGAGTGTCATCATGGAGCTGCCCTACGTGGTGGAGTGCGGCGTGTCCGCCGTGCCGGACGAGGTCCGTGGTCAGGTGGTCAAGGCCAGCATCGTGCTGACCAAGGGGACCCAGGGCACCGACGCCCTCAAAAAGGAGATCCAGAACTACGTCAAGGAGCACACCGCCCCCTATAAATATCCCCGCGTGGTGGAGTTCCGTGACAGCCTGCCCAAGACCATCAGCGGCAAGATCCAGCGCAACAAGCTGTAAACAGATCCCACCGCAAAAAGTGTTGACAAACGGGTGTAGTTGTGCTACAATACCACTTACATTTTAATATGTATAAAGGCGTTGACGAAGAGGGCAACCTCCACAGTCCCTCCAGAGAGGCAGCGGTTGGTGCGAGCTGTCGGGAAAGGGTCGTTGTTTGTAGCTTCTGAGCCGGGAGAAAGAAAGCCCTGCGGGGCGAGTAGAATCTCCCCGTGCATGCTGCGTGAAGGCATAGGAATTGTCCGATTCCGAAGAGGGGCGACCGTCACGGTCGCAATTTGAGTGGTACCGCGGGTGCTGTTTGTGATTTGCAACACTCGTCTCAAAGTCAACACACTTTGGGACGAGTGTTTTTCATTGTCCCGGAATGGAGATTGTTATGGAACCGATTACCGCATTGGACTACAAAATCAAAGAAATGGCGGCCCGTATCCGGGAACTGCGCGAGATCGTAGGACACACCCCGGAGACTATGGCGGAAAAGACCGGTGTATCCGTGGAGGAATACAACCGCTGTGAGGCCGGTGACAGCGACCTGAACTTTGCGTTCATCTATCGCTGCGCCCTGGCGCTGAACGTCAACGTCACCGACATCATTGAGGGCTACAGCCCCAAGCTGAAGTCCTTCACCGTCACCCGCCGCGGCCAGGGCCAGCAGATCGCCCAGGCCCACGGCATGACCTACTATAACCTGGCCTACGCCTTCCAGAACCGTATTGCCGAGCCGCTGTACGTGCGCAGCGTGTACGACCCCACGGCAGAGCAGCAGGACATCGAGCTGACCTCCCACGACGGGCAGGAGCTGGACCTGGTGCTGGAGGGGCAGCTGATGGTGCAGATCGGCGAGCATCGCGAGGTGCTGGGTCCCGGCGACAGCATTTATTTTGACTCCGAGACCCCCCACGGTATGATCGCGGTGGGCGGCCAGGACTGCGTATTCTACGCCATCGTGCTCAACCCCACCGGCGAGCCCATCCCCGAGCTGGAGCCCACCAAGGCCATCGTGGACCGCCCGGCAGACCGGCGGGACGACAGCGGCCGTATCTATAAGAATTTCATCGACGTGGTGGAGAACGAAAACGGCACCCCCACCTCCATCACCTTCAAGAACACCGAAAAGTTTAATTTCGCCTTTGATCTGGTGGATGAGCTGGCGGACAAACAGCCGGATAAGCTGGCGATGCTGCACGTCTCCCGGGATCACCAGGAGCGCCGTTTCACCTTTAAGGATATGAAACGCGCCTCCAACCAGTGCGCCAACTACTTTAAGTCCCTGGGCATCAAGCGGGGCGACCGGGTGATGCTGATCCTCAAGCGGCACTACCAGTTCTGGTTTGCCATGCTGGGCCTCAACAAGCTGGGCGCCATCGCCATCCCTGCTCCCAACCAGCTCTTAGAGCACGACCTGGAGTATCGCTTTAATGCGGCGGGCGTGTCTGCGGTGCTGTGCACCGCCGACGGCGACGTGGCCGCCCAGGTGGAGCTGGCGGCACAGAAGTGCCCCTCGGTACAGCACAAGCTGATGGTCAACGGCAGCCGGGAGGGCTGGCGCACCTTTGATGAGGAGTATACCCTGTACTCCACCCACTACAACCGCACCGGGGATGCCCCCGGCGGTGACGATCTGATGCTGATGTTCTTCACCTCCGGCACCACCGGCTATCCCAAGATCGCCGCGCATAATTATAAGTATGCCCTGGGCCATTTTCACACGGCTCGGTACTGGCACAACGTAGACCCCGACGGCCTGCACTTCACCATCTCGGACACCGGCTGGGCCAAGGCTATGTGGGGCAAGCTGTACGGCCAGTGGCTGTGCGAGGCGGCCACCTTTGTGTACGATTTCGACCGCTTCGACGCGGCGGATATCCTGCCCATGTTCGCTAAGTACAGGATCACCACCTTCTGTGCGCCGCCCACCATGCTGCGCATGATGATCAAGCAGGATATTTCCAAATACGATTTCTCTTCGGTCAAGCATATGACCACCGCCGGCGAGGCCCTCAACCCCGAGGTGTACCGCCAATTTGAAAAGGCCACCGGTCTGCAGATCATCGAGGGCTTCGGACAGACCGAAAGCACCATGATCATCGGCAATATGGTGGGTGCCTCCCACAAGATCGGCTCTATGGGCAAGCCGGCTCCCATCTACGACGTGGAGATCGTGGACCCGGACGGCAATCCCGTACCCACCGGCGAGGTGGGCGAGATCGTGGTCAACGTCCGCAACGGCGCCCCCTGCGGCCTGTTCACCGGCTATTACGGTGCCCCGGAAAAGACCGCCGAGGTATGGCACGACGGCTATTACCACACCGGCGATACCGCCTGGCGTGACGAGGACGGCTTCATCTGGTACGTGGGTCGTGTGGATGACGTCATCAAGTCCTCCGGCTACCGCATCGGGCCGTTCGAGATCGAGAGCGTCATTATGGAACTGCCCTACGTGCTGGAGTGCGGCGTGTCCGCCGCTCCGGACGAGGTCCGCGGCCAGGTGGTCAAGGCCAGCATCGTGCTGGTGCCCGGTACCGAAGGCACGCCCGAGCTGGTCAAGGAGATCCAGAACTACGTCAAGGAGCACACCGCCCCCTATAAGTACCCCCGCATCGTGGTGTTTAAGGACAGCCTGCCCAAGACGGTCAGCGGCAAGATCCAGCGCAACAAGCTGTAAGAGCGGAGGCGTTGGATATGCTGCATAATAACAAACGGCTGACCATTCTGTGTGGCCACTACGGCACCGGAAAGACCAACGTGGCGGTCAATCTGGCCCTGTCCATGGCTGGTCAGGGACAGCCGGTGACGGTGGCCGACCTGGACATTGTCAACCCCTATTTCCGCACCCTGGATTCTGCCGCCGCCTTTGATGCGGCGGGGATACGGCTCATCTGCTCCCGCTTTGCCAATTCCAACGTGGATATTCCGTCCCTGCCGCCGGATCTGTACGCCATCACCGATGACAAAAGCCATCGGGTGGTGATCGACGTGGGCGGTGACGACAGCGGTGCCATGGTGCTGGGTCGTCTGGCTCCCGCCATCCTTGCGGAGGACAGCTACGAGATGCTGCTGGTGGTCAATCGCTACCGGCCGCTGACCCCGGACATTCCCTCCACCGTAGAGGTGATGGGGGAGATCGAGGCGGCCGCCGGCCTGCGCTTTACCGGCATCGTCAATAATTCCAATCTGGGCAGCGCAACCACCGCCGGTGTGGTGCTCCGCACCGTAGAGTACGCCGATGGACTGGCTGCGGCCGCCGGGCTGCCCCTGGTGGCCACCACCGTAGAGCAGCGGCTGTACGATGAACTGAAAGGGGAGATCCCCGATCTGTTTCCGCTTACGCTGCAAAACAACAAGCCTTTTTAAGACTCGCGAGAGCCTTTTTATGTAAGAAAGAAGGTATACTTATGGCAAAACTGACATTCAAGACCGACCGCTGCAAGGGCTGCGGGCTGTGCGTAGACGCCTGCCCCAAAAAGATCCTGCAGCTGGCCCAGGACAAGATCAACAAAAAGGGTCATCACCCCGCCGAGCTGACCGATGAGGCAGCCTGCGTGGGCTGCGCCTCCTGCGCGATGATGTGCCCCGACTGCGTGATCACGGTAGAAAGATGAGGTGACGGATATGGCAGAGAAAGTATTGATGAAGGGCAACGAGGCCATCGCCGAGGCGGCGATCTGCGCCGGTTGCCGTCACTATTTCGGTTATCCCATCACCCCCCAGACCGAGATCGCCGCCTATATGGC
>JAFQKB010000038.1 GCA_017397125.1 Clostridia bacterium
GATGGTGATCTGGGGCAGGAACACGATGCCCGCGTTCTCCTCTGCAGCGGCGGCAGCCTCGGCCTCTGCCTTGGCGGCGATCTCCTCCAACATCTTCGCCGCGTCAATGCGGGCAAAGAGGGGAGAGGGAGCGCCTACGGAGTAGCTGTCCGCCGCGCCAAAGGCGGCGGCGTCCATACCGGTGACCGTCTCGGCCACCTGCAGCTGGCTGTGGATGGCCACGCCGGTATCCGGCATAAAGGGGGTCAGCAGGATGCCCAGCACCCGGATGCAGTCCAGCAGGTTGTACAGCACAGCCTCCAGCTGAGCCTTGTTGGCCTCGTCCTTGGCCAGAGCCCAGGGGGCGGTCTCGTCGATGTACTTATTGCACCGCTTGGCCAGGTTCATCACCGTTTCGGCGGCATCGGCGTTGTGCCAGGTATCCATCTGCTCGTAATACTTTTTGATGGTGTCGGCGCAGGTATCGGCCAGCTCCTGACCCAGTGCATCCTGGGCGGCAGGCTTGCAAACCGAGCCGCCAAAATACTTGTTGGTCATAGCGATGGAGCGGTTGACCAGGTTGCCCAGGGTGTTGGCCAGGTCGGCGTTGTAGCGGGCGATGATCTGCTCATAGGTGATGGTGCCGTCCTGGGCAAAGGGCATCTCGGACAGGAGATACCAGCGGGTGGCGTCGATGCCAAACTGCTGAGCCAGCTCGTCGGCGTACAAGACGTTACCCTTAGACTTGCTCATCTTGTCCTCGCCGCTCAGCAGCCAGGGGTGACCCAGCACCTGCTTGGGCAGAGGCTCGCCCAGCGCCATCAGGATGATGGGCCAGTAGATGGTGTGGAACCGGACGATGTCCTTGCCGATGACGTGCAGGTCGGCGGGCCAGTATTTTGCATACATGGGGTCGCTGCCGTCCGGGTCGTAGCCGCAGCCGGTGATGTAGTTGGACAGAGCGTCCAGCCACACGTACACCACGTGGTCCGGGTCAAAGTCCACCGGGATACCCCACTTGAAGGAGGAGCGGGATACGCACAGGTCGTTGAGTCCGGGCTTGAGGAAGTTATTGATCATCTCGTTGCGGCGGGATACCGGCGCAAAGAAATCCGGGTTGTCGTTGTAATACTGCAGCAGCTGATCCTGATATTTGCTCAGCTTGAGGAAGTAGGCCTCCTCCTTGGCGTCCACGCAGTCCCGGCCGCAGTCGGGGCACTTGCCCTCCACCAGCTGGCTGGGGGTGTAGAAGCTCTCGCAGGGGATGCAGTATTTGCCCTCGAAGGCGCTCTTGTAGATGTCGCCCTTATCGTACAGCTTGCGGAAGATCTTCTGGATGACCGCCACGTGGTCCGGGTCGGTGGTGCGGATGAAGCGGTCGTAGGTGACGTTCATGCTGTCCCACACCGCCTTGATGGTGTCGGCGGTGCCGTCCACGTATTCCTGGGGGGACTTGCCCGCCTCTTTGGCGTACTCCTCGATCTTTTGGCCGTGCTCGTCCGAGCCGGTGAGAAAGCGCACGTCATAGCCCATCATCCGCTTGTAGCGGGCGATCATATCGGCCAGCACGATGTCGTAGACGTTGCCCACGTGGGGCTTGCGGCTGGCATAGGCGATGGCGGTGGTGATGTAAAATTTCGGTTTGCTCATATGAGAGCCTCCTTTTTTTGTAGGGTAATGCGACCGATCCGAACCCGTTTGAGAAAGGTGGATTTCCGTACACCCTTTGTTAAAATGCTCGCGAATACATACAGTATTCGCTGCGCTTTTGCCGCGGTTGAACGAAAATCCCCTCTTTCTCAAATCTACGACCTGAGGGCAAGGCGGCATCAAACAACCGCGACTGGTGATTGCCCCGTTGCCGTCCTACCCTCAGGCGGATTCGGCCGGTTGCATCACCCTACGGAGTGAATGGACCCCGATTTTTCTTGTTTGGTGGCTGCAATACACCACCTTAACCGTTATATTTTATCATATATAGAAAAAATTACAATATTTTTTCGCGTTTTTTTCGCCAGATGGTGGAAAAATTTCGTATCGTAGAAAAAACCTTGATTATTGTCCGGGAAAGTGCTATAATACTTACGCTTTAATGTAATGTGTGGTATTATGCCCAAACCAAAAAAGCAGGGAGGCGGGACGGATGGTGAGACGGTTTTGCCTGCTGCTGATGGCGCTGTGTGCGCTGTTGTGCGGCGGCTGCGGCGACCTGCCGGACGTGTCGGACCCCGTGTCCGAGCCACCTCTGCCGCCGGTATCCGACGTCCCGTCGGGTATTCAGGTGTTTTCGCTGGCCTATAGCCACGACGACACCCTCAATCCCTTTTCCGCGACCACCGAGGTCAATCTCAACCTGACCCGTCTGCTGTACGACAGCCTGACGGTGCTGGGCGAGGGCTTTGTGCCCCAGCCGTCTCTGGCGGCCCAGGTCACCGTCCCGGATCCCACCCATCTGGTGGCCACCCTGCGGGAGGGGGCGGTCTTTTCCGACGGCTCTGCCGTCACCGCCACCGACGTGGCCAAGTCCTTTCAGGCGGCCAAGGCATCCGAGAACTACCAGGCGCTGCTGGCCAACGTGGCCGCAGCCAAAGGCAACGATAAACAGCGGCAGATCACCTTTACCCTGACCTCTGCCGACCCCAACGGGCTGGCCTGCCTCACCTTTCCGGTGGTCAAGGCGGCTACTCTGACCGCAGAGCCGGCCAAGGCGCCCCTGGGCGGCGGCGCCTACGTCTACGAGAGCACCGATACCGGCGCCCGGCTGGTGGATAACCCCCACCACCCGGCCAGCCCCCGCTATACCGTATCCCTGCGGCACCTGCCCAATTCCGCCGCTATGTACTACGCTCTGTCCTCCGGGGACGTGACCTATTATTTCGACGACCTCAGCGAGGGCGAGCTGCCCCGGGTGACCGGTGCCAACCGGTCGGTGGCCATGAACGACCTGGTGTATCTGGGCGTCAACGGCTACTCCGGCAAGCTGGCGGATGCCACCGTGCGGCGGGCCGTGTCCGGTCTGCTGGACCGCTCCGCAATCGTTAAGAGCGCCTATTCCGATTGGGCTCTGGCCTCGGCCATGCCCTTTCACCCCGGCTGGCAGGCGGTGGCGTCCTACGACGCCCCCTCCACCGCCCGGGACCTGGACGGCGCCATGACCCTGCTGGATGCAGCGGGCTGTAAGGCGGTGGGCGGCGTGCGCCTGTCGCTGGAGCTCATCTACTGCACCGACCGGGCCGACCGGAGCAAGGTGGCGGAGCTTGTCCGCAGCCAGCTGGAGGGCGGCGGCATCGCCGTCACCCCGGTACCGCTCAAAAAAGAGGAGTATCTCCAGCGGCTGAACAGCGGCAAGTACGATCTGTATCTGGGTGAGATCCATCTCACCGCCGATATGAGCCTGCGCCCCTTCCTGCAGGGGGGCGGGACCGCCTACGGCATCCAGCGTTACGGCGCGGCGGGCACCGCCTATGGGCAGTATCTGTCCGGCGAGGCGTCCCTGGAGGCGTTCCTGGCCGCCTTTGCCGAGGATATGCCCTATATCCCTCTCTGCTGGCGCAACGGCCTGGCGGCCTTTGACCGGCGGCTGACCGCCGTCACCCCCACCGGCTACGACCCCTATTACGGTCTGGCGGAGTGGAAATAAGTGTGTTGATCATCTGCCCTGTGGGCAGCGTGTATATCCCATTTGAGTATGAAAGGTGTGTTATGTATGATTCGCATCGATAATCGGTACGGAACCATCGAGATCTCCCAGGAGTATTTTCGGTATCTGGTGGGCAATGCGGTATCCTCCTGCTACGGCGTAGTGGGTATGGTGCGCAGCGGCACCCGTCAGGGCCTGCGTTCCGTTCTGTCCCGCCGGGTCCATCTGGACGACGGCATCCGGGTACGCAATGAGGGGGACCGGCTGGTGGTGGACATCCACATCGAGGTGGTGTTCGGTATGAACATCTCCGCCATCGCCAAGAGCATCGTCAACAAGGTGCGCTACACCGTGGAGGAGGCCACCGGCTTGACCGTCAAAAAGGTCAACGTGTTTGTAGACGGCATCCAGCCCGAATGATTCTGCCCGCCGGGCAATAAAACAACGGCGGGTATCCCCTGCTGTGCAAAGGAGTGCTTACATTGATACATGGAGCTATGCTGCGGGATGCTATGATTTCGGCATCCCATGCGCTGTCCAACGTAAAACAAGCGGTAGACGCCCTGAACGTATTCCCCGTGCCGGACGGCGACACCGGCACCAATATGTCTATGACCATTGCCAATGCGGCCCGGGAGCTGGTCCGGCTGCAGGATCCCACCGCCACCCAGGTGGCGGACGTGGCGTCCTCCGCGCTGCTGCGGGGCGCCCGGGGCAACTCCGGCGTGATCCTGTCCCTGCTGTTCCGGGGCTTCTCCAAGGGCCTTAAGGGCAAGGCGGAGGCGGACGGCGCCGACCTGGCCCAGGCGCTGACCCTGGGCGTGGAGGCGGCGTACAAGGCCGTGATGAAGCCCACCGAGGGCACCATCCTGACGGTGGCCCGCGAGGCCGCTGAGGTAGGCAAAAAGACCGCCGAGACCAATGCCGACCCCATCGCCGTGTGGGAGGCCATCTGCGCCGAGGCCGAGGCCTCTCTGGAGCGCACCCCCGATCTGCTGCCCCAGCTCAAAAAGGCGGGCGTGGTGGACGCCGGCGGCAAGGGCTTCTGCATCATCATCGAGGCGATGCTGGACGTGTTCAAGGGCGGTGCCGTCATCGCCGGCACCGAGGCGGCTCCCGCCGCCAAGCCCGCTCAGAAGAGCACGGTGGGCAGCTTTGAGCAGGACATCGAGTTCGCTTATTGCACCGAGTTCATCGTGGGCCGCGACCCCAAGTGCACCCTGGATCCCCTGAGCCTGCGGGCTTATCTCGAGAGCATCGGCGACTGCGTGGTGGTGGTGGATGACGACGAGATCATCAAGGTCCACGTCCACACCAACCACCCCGGCAAGGCGCTGGAGGAGGCCATCAAGTACGGCCAGTTCGAGACCGTGAAGGTGGAGAATATGCGCATCCAGCACGAGAACGCTGGCTGGGTGGGCGACGCGGACGCCGAGGCGGATGCGGCGGTGCCCACGCTGGAGCGGGTGGAGCCGGAGAACGACTACGGCTTTGTGGCGGTGGCGGCGGGCGATGGCCTGCACAGCCTATTCCATGACGACCTGGCCTGTGACCAGGTGGTGTCCGGCGGCCAGACCATGAACCCCTCCACCGACGACATTCTCTCCGCCATCGAGGCCACCCCGGCCAAGACGGTGTTTGTGCTGCCCAACAATAAGAATATCATCCTCGCCGCCGAGCAGGCGGTGCCGCTGGCGGACCGCCGGGTGTGCGTGCTGCCCACCCGCACCATCCCCCAGGGCATTGCGGCGATGCTGGCCTTCAACCCCGATAACGACGCGGACACCAACCTGCTGGATATGCAGCGGGCCGCCGACAACGTATCCACCGGCTCGGTGACCTTTGCCGCCCGGGACAGCGACTTTGAGGGTCATAAGATCAAAGAGGGCCAGATCCTGGCTCTGGACAACGGCAAGCTGTCCTTTGTGGACACGGACGTGTCTGTGGCGGCGCCCCGCCTGGCCCGCCGTCTGGTGCGCGGCCGCTTCGGCGCCGGCAAGGATGTGAATTTCATCACCGTCATCTACGGCCAGGAGATCACCGAGGATGAGGCCGAGGCGGTGTGCGAGAACATCCGCAACAAGATGGCCCGGATGAATGTGAACGTGGACGTGTCCGCCATCCCCGGCGGCCAGCCCGTGTACTACTATTTCATCTCTGTGGAATAATTCTTTCAAACCAACCAAAAAACTGCGGAGGATTTCCACTCCGCAGTTTTTTATAGAAAGAGGAACGACTATGAATATCCTTTGCATCGGGGACGTGGTGGGCGGCATCGGCTGCCGCCACCTGCAGCAGGTGCTGCCCCGGGTCAAGAGGGAGCTGGCGGTGGACGTCTGTATCGTCAATGGCGAAAATTCCGCCGACGGCAACGGCATCACCCCCGTATCCGCCGGGCATCTCTTTGATGCCGGTGCGGACGTGATCACCGGCGGCAACCACACCTTTCGCCGGCACGAGTTTTACGACCTGCTGGAGGAGAACGAGTGCCTGCTCCGCCCGGCCAATCTGCCCGCCGGCACCCCCGGCCGGGGTATGACCGTGGTGGACCGGGGACGGTACCAGGTGACGGTGATCAACCTCCAGGGCACGGTGTATATGGAAGCGCTTGCATCCCCCTTTGATACGCTGGACGCCCTGCTCGCAGAGGCGGGTAACCCCAAATTCTGCGTGGTGGATTTTCACGCCGAGGCCACGGCAGAGAAGCGGGCGCTGGCGGCCTATGTAGACGGGCGTATTTCGGCGCTGTTCGGCACCCACACCCACGTGGCCACGGCGGACGAGCAGATCCTGCCCGGCGGCACCGGCTTTATCACCGACGTGGGAATGACCGGCCCGGTGCAGTCCTGCCTGGGGGTGCGTACCGAGCTGGCGGTGCAGAAGATGCGCACCAAGCTGCCGGTGCGCTTTGCCACCGCCGAGGGCGCCTGCGCCATGGACGGGGTGCTGTTTACCCTGGACGATAAGACCGGTCACACCGTGGCGGTGCGCCGCATCCGTGTATAAGACAAGGAGAGAGAGTATGCGTTACGATATTACCAACATTCCCATTGCCGAGGTGTTTGAGGAGGGGGACGGCTGTCCCATCTGCCGTCTGCGCAATACCCTGGAGAACCGGGCGGTGGAATACATCACCGGCGCCGCTATGATGGAGCCGGATGTTCGCATCGAGACCAACAAAAAGGGCTTTTGCCTGGATCACTATCGGCAGATCCTGAAGCAGCGCAACCGCCTGTCGGTGGCCCTGATGCTGGAGAGCCATCTGGACGAGATGGAAAAGCAGATCTTTGCCGGTGCTCCCCTGGTGGGCAAGAACGCCAAAAAACAGGCCAGGGACGCCAACCGCTCCGCCTGCACCTGCTTTGTGTGCGACCAGATGGGGGACGCTATGGAGAAGATGCTGGCCACCGTCTGCCGCACCTATGAGACCCAGAAGGAATTCCGCCAGTTGTTTGAGGACCAGCCCTGTCTGTGCCTGCCTCATTTTTCCGATCTGGTGGCGGCCTCTGCCGGCGCCATGAGCAAAAAGGCCCAGCCGGACTTTGCCAAGGCGGCTTCCCAATTGGCTCACCGCTATCTGACCGAGCTACGGGGAGACGTGCACCACTTCTGCGAGATGTACGACCACCGCAATGCCGGCAGCAACGATTGGGGCAATTCCAAGGACTCCATCGAGCGGGCTATCTGGTATCTCACCACCCGGGAGCCGTGAATACATAAAGATGGGCAGAGCCGCACGGCTCTGCCCATTTTTATGTTTATTCTCTTGCCAATTGATAGATCAGGTCATAGGCGAATTTGAGGTCCTCGATGGTGCAGTGGTCCTGGACAAAATGGGTGGTGCAGCAGATCCACCGCTTACCCTTTAAGAGGCCGAACACCCGGCGGATCTCCGCCTCCAGTTTGTTCTGGGGCAGGATGCCGATGGCGGACTGGACGCACACCCCGCCCAAGATGGCAAAGCGGTCGGCGTATTTCTCCAGATAGGTGTCGTAGTCCATACCGGCGCTCTCCTGCCAGGGGTGCACCATATCAAAGCCCAACCGGGCGATGCCGTCCGCCACACCCATGACATTGCCGTCGGAGTGTAGGCTGACGAACGCCCCTCTGGAGTGGACGTGGTCCACCACCCGCTTCATCGGGGGATAGATATAGTCCCACCAGAACTGGGGACTGAACAGCATGCTCACCTGGGCACCCCAGTCATCGGATACGTGGATGCAGTCCGCCCCCAGTTCGATGCACCGGTCCGCAAAGCGGACGGTCCACTCCGCCTGCTTGCGGTAGATCTCGCCCAGGGCTTCGGGGTACAGCGCCGTGTACAGCAGATGGTTCTCAATGCCGAACAGGTCGTTGTAATGTTCAAAAAAGCCGGGGGTCTGCACGTAGGTAAAGCGCCCCCGCCCCTTGTGAAAATCCAGGGATGCCTTCAGGGAATCGTAATCCTCCATCCGGTCAGGCGGCAGCAGAAAATCCACGTCCACCAGCAGATCCGGGGTCAGCACACCGCCGTTTTCGTCCCGGATGCGGTCCAGGATCTCCCAGTTAAAGCAGCGGGGACCGCCGAAAATGTGGGCGATATCAAACTCATAGTGGTCCTCAAAGGCTTCCACCGAGCCAAACTCCCGGGTGATGGGGTCGGTCAGGTTGGCGAACACCCATCCGTAGATGGGCTGGCGGTCGGTGGGCAGCCCCAGGATGGTGTTGCGTACCCGTTCTCTTCCGTTCATACTGGACACTCCTTTTCGCTTGCTCCGCCGGGATTATACCACAGGTGGGGCCGCTGTTTCAATAGAAAACACACAAAAAAGAGGGCAGATGCGGTATCTGCCCTCCTAACATATCAGTCTTGGATCTCGGTACCCTTGTCCGGCACGTACTCCAGGATGTCGCCGGGCTGGCAGTCCAGCGCCCTGCAGATGGCGTCCAGGGTGGAAAAGCGCACCGCCCGGGCGCGGTTGTTTTTGAGAATGGACAGATTGGCCAGGGTGATCCCCACCTTGTCGGACAGCTCGGTCAGACCGATCTTCCGCTTGGCCATCATCACGTCCAGATTGATGATAATACCCATGGTCGGCCCTCCTTATATGGTCATATCATTCTCTTCCTTGTACTGATTGGCCAGGCGGAATACCTCCGCCAGCACCAGCAGCAGACAGCCGCCCAGCACAAAGACAATGAACAGAAAGGCCATAAAGAATTTGGACATCCAGAACATGGTGGCGCCGTAGAACCCGGCCAGCACCATCAGCTCCACCGCAGCCACCCGCAGACGGCGCACCGTGTCGGCGGTGAACACCTTGCCGGCGTTGATGTTGCGCACCATGCCCCGGCACTGCCACAGCACCAGCTCCGCCATCACGCCGGAATAGGCCAGGATGACCAGATACTTGATGTAATAGGGGTCGCCGGGTATACGTCCGGTGATGCGGGTGATGCTCCAGGGCAGAGCCAGCAGCAGCACCACCACAATGGCCATCAGCACCCACAGGGCGATCTCCAGAAAACGGCTCAGGCCGTCCTTACCGATCAGTTTCATAGCGGAATCTCCTTTGCACAGTGACACGATTACCATCAATATTATACTGTTTGTCGATATACCTGTCAATAGGAAAAGGGTGTCTGCGGGGCTGTAAAGGGCACTTTTTTGATGCTTTTCGCCGTTTTTTGCACGCCGCCTCCACCGTTCACAGAAATTTTATACGTTTGCGGTTGTAACCGGTGAAAAAATATGCTATAATGCAGGTTATACTGTGGAAGTTTGTGCTTTTTACATTTATAGGAAGGGTTTGAAGATATATGGGACTGCTGAAAGCGCTGTTCGGCGACTACAGCCAAAAGGAAATTAAGCGGGTACGCCCCATTGCCGACCGGGTGCTGGCTCTGGAGGAGACCTATGCCGCCATGGACGAGGCCACTCTGCGGGCACAGACCGACGTGCTGCGGGACCGCCTGGCTATGGGCGAGGACCTGGACACCATCCTGCCGGACGCCTTTGCGGTGTGCCGGGAGGCCTCCTGGCGTGTGCTGGGGATGAAGCACTTTCCCGTGCAGGTCATCGGCGGCATCATCCTGCACCAGGGCCGCATCGCGGAGATGCGCACCGGTGAGGGTAAGACCCTGGTGGCCACCCTGCCGGCTTATCTGAATGCTCTGGCGGGCAAGGGCGTGCACATCGTCACGGTCAACGACTATCTGGCCCGCCGCGACAGCGAGTGGATGGGCAAGGTGTACCGCTATCTGGGTCTGTCGGTGGGCCTTATCGCCCACGGCCTGTCCAAGGAGGAGCGCCGGGCCGCCTATGCCGCCGACATCACCTACGGTACCAACAACGAGCTGGGCTTTGATTATCTGCGGGACAATATGGTGGTGCACCAGGAGAATAAGGTGCAGCGGGGTCACCACTTTGCCATCGTGGACGAGGTGGACTCCATCCTCATCGACGAGGCCCGCACCCCCCTGATCATCTCCGGCCAGGGGGATAAGTCCACCGAACTGTACAACGTGGCGGACGCCTTTGCCCGGGGGCTTAAGGCTTTTCGCATCAAGGAGATGGACGCCAAGGAAGAGCAGGACAACGTGGACGGCGACTACATCGTGGACGAAAAGGCCCGCACCGCCACCCTGACCCGCTCCGGCGTGGCCAAGGCGGAGGCCCACTTTAAGGTGGAGAATCTGATGGACTCCGAGAACGTCACCCTGCTCCACCACATCAACCAGGCCATCAAGGCCCGGGGCGTGATGCAGCGGGACGTGGACTATGTGGTCAAGGACGGCCAGGTGCTCATCGTGGACGAGTTCACCGGCCGCATTATGTTCGGCCGTCGCTACAACGAGGGCCTGCACCAGGCCATCGAGGCCAAGGAAGGGGTCAAGGTCCAGCGGGAAAGCCGCACCCTTGCCACCATCACCTTCCAGAACTACTTCCGCATGTACCAGAAGCTTTCGGGCATGACCGGCACGGCCAGCACCGAAGCC
>JAFQKB010000039.1 GCA_017397125.1 Clostridia bacterium
ACCCTCCCCTACAAACTCTATCCAAACCCGTTGTGATCTCGTAGGGGACGGGTTTCCCGTCCCGCTAGAAAACTACCATTCCGGCGGGAGGGCGCAGAGGCCCTCCCCTACAAATTCTATCCGACCTGGGTGGGTGGTCGCAAACGGGCGCATCGTGATGCGCCCCTACGAATTCTATCCAACCCGGTGTGATCTTGTAGGGGACGGGTTTCCCATCCCGCTAGAAAACTACCATTCCGGCGGGAGGGCGCAGAGACCCTCCCCTACGAATTCTATCCAACCGGGTGTGATCTCGTAGGGGACGGGTTTCCCGTCCCGCTAGAAACCTATCATTTCGGCGAGAGGGCGCAGAGACCCCTCCCCGACAAACCCCATCCGACCCGATACACAACCCCGTCGCACAAAAAACGCCCCGGCAGAACTGCTCTGCCGGGGCTGTTGTTCGTCTATGTATTTACTTAATGTTCGTCTTGCTCTTGAGGGTCTGGCTGGCCAGGCACACGTAGGTCTTACCCTGGGCCACGGTCAGTGGGGTGGTGCCATCGCTCTCAAAGAAGGATAACTGGCTGTTGGTGCGCTTCCACCGGATCTCCCGGGCGGTGCCGCCGGTGGCCAGCCACCCGGAGCCGCTTTCCAGGTCAAAATCGTACCGGGTCAGGGTGCCGCCGTCGGCTTTGTGCTCCACCTGCTCCACGTAGCGGCGGTCGAACATCACGATGACGTTGCTCACCTCGATGGTGCCGCCGGTATAGGTGGTGTGGATGGGGGTGGACAGAGAGTTGCGGTGCTTCTGGTACAGGCCGGAGGCCGCATTATAGGTAAAGGCCATATCGTAGCTCTCGGAGATCTGCACGTCCACGGTGGTGGCGGGCTTGGTGCCCGCCTTATCGCCAAAGGTGTAGGGGGACTTGACGGTGGTGGAGGTGCGATAGCCCTTGTTCCTGACCGCGGCCAGCACCTTTTTGGCGGTAAAGGCCGACCGGTTCCAGGACACGTTGGCGCTGTTTTTGAGAATGGAGTTGATCTCGTACTCGTTGCCCAGGTCCGCCACGCCCAGCTCCTTGATGGTGTCCCGGCCGCCCTGGGAGCCGCCGATGTGGCAATAGATCATATCCATGGCCTTCGCCATCTTGACAAAGTGGGTGCGGGCGGAGCGCACCGGCCCGATGGTCTCCGGGATGCGGTCGATGCTGGAGTACACCGCCAGGATGCGGGGGATGCCGCCCTCGGTCTCCGCCTCAAAGTAGAAATCGGCGCTCTCCAGATGCAGCTGTGTCACCTTAGAGGATTCGTCGGTGACCACAAAGCCGATGGGCCGGTTCAGGTCGGTGGTCATATCCCGGATGCCGGTCAGAGGATTGAGACCAAGCTGCGGTGCGGTGGTGGTCGTGGTGGTGACCTGTGTGGTGGTTGTAGTGGTCGTGGTGGTGTCTGCGGGGGTGGACGGATCCGGCTCCGGCGTGCCGCCGCAGCCCACCAGCCCCAGCAGCAGTACCGTGGTCAGGGCCGCCGCCAACCAGCGTAGGGATGTGTGCTTCATAGTGCCTCGCTCCTCTTTGTCGTTTTTATCATTGTAGCACGGGCCGGCAAAAATTTCAATGGTAAAAAGCGGTAAAGTCCTCTCTTTTTCTACCCAAAGGGACAAAAAAGCCGGGCGTCTGCAGACGCCCGGCCGGGGGAACGATAGGGGATGGGGTATCTTACTGGATGGAGTGGAGCCAGTCGGCGCAGATCCGGGCCTCGGTCAGGCCGTCGGGGGTGAGGGTCTCGCTCTCCACCACCAGCTGGATGCCGTGGGCCACGGCGTAGTCGTACACCTCTTTGATGGGGGCGGTGCCGCGGCCCAGGGGCTGGCCGGCGCCCTGCTCGTTGCCGTCCTTGATGTGCAGGAACTTGACCCGGTCGCCCAGGCGCTCCAGCAGGTTGATGGGGTGCTTCATACCCACGTAGGCCCAATAGGTGTCCACCTCGATGGCCAGATTGGTGCGGTACAGCAGCTGCTCATAGGGCTGGGAGCCGTCCTCGTTGGTGCGGAACTCGTCGTGGTGGTTGTGATAGCACAGGGTGATGCCCTCGGCGGCCAGCCGGTCGATGACCGAGTTGACCTTGCCGATGCACTCGTCCAGACGGCTCTGGCACCACAGCCCGTAGCCGGGCATGATGATATACTTATTGCCGATGGTCTTGTGATAGGCGATGGTGCCTTCGACGTCCGCCAGCACCTCGTCGATGCCGGTGTGGGTGCCGGACACCCGCAGGCCGTACTTGTCCAGCAGGGCCTTGACCTCCTCGGCGGGCTTGCCGAAGAAGCCGGCGAACTCCACCGCCTTGTAGCCCATCTCGCTGACCTTTTTGAGGGTACCCTCAAAGTCCTGCTCCATGCTGTCACGGACGGAATACAACTGAATCGAATACTCCATAATTGACACCTCTGTTATGTAATCATTATATATAGCTTTTCGGACGAGACCATTGTACCACACCGCCCCCCAAAAGGCAAGAGAAAAGCCAATGTTTCACGTGAAACGAAGAGGGGTGGGGCAGAAAAGAGAGCAGGCCGGTGGCCCGCTCTCTTTGGTTTTGTAAATAGTTATTGGTAACTTCTTTTGGTCCCGTCGTAGTCGGTCCAATGATACCACCAATGGTCGTTGATTTTTTCGGCTCGGACGATATTGTTGCCATTCGGCTCAGTGTGTAGAAATGTTTCCGTTTCGGTACCGAATTTACCGTCTTTTGTGTACACCAACCCCCAATATTGCCCGCCCAGCATGCCTTGTGCGTCTATGTCAAAGGAGACGTATCCGTCTTTGTAGGATCTATAAAAGTGCTTTCTGAATTCGCCCGAACATTCTTGTTCGGATTGCAAAGCCTCTGTGGCGATTTGTTCCATCTCCGCCTGATACCGATTAAGAAAGTTTTCACATTCTTCTTTGGCTGTGCTGTAGGTCTTGGGCGCGGTCGTGCGCAATAAAAACCAAAGCCCGGCAACAACAAGGGCAAAAACAGCGATCGCGCCTAAGCTGATTAAAAGGATTTTCTTGCTTTTGCTCATTTTATCACCACCTCGGGATCATTATAACACATTATGGGCCAAGATGCAAGGGATGCGCAGAGAGCGAGAGGTGCGCCGTAGGAATCTGAACCTCGGTTTTGCGCCGGAGCAGGAGCGGATCTGGGCTATGCACAGCGCAAAACCGGTTCGATTCCTCGTATATACGAAAGAAAGAGTATGACCGGATGGTCATACTCTTTCTTTGGCACCCCCAGTAGGAATCGAACCTGCAACTGCCCCTTAGGAGGGGGCTGTTATATCCATTTAACTATGGGGGCGTAGGGGATAGACCTAGTGTACTATGTTGCGGCGCAAATGTCAACCCCGGCTGGGGCGGCGAGCCATAGAATTGGTAATATTATATTCAATAGCGGAGGGGATTTTCCAAAAAATCCGGCGGGGAAAATGGGCGACTTTGCTTGACTTTTTTCGACGCCCGCAGTATAATGAACTGCAGTAACAAGGTTCATCTTTTGCGCGAGTCCTACCGCCGACAAGTGACCTCATCTGTTCTGAACGGTCTGCCGGCGTACGGCGGACTTTTTTTATGGGCAAAAGGCGGACTGCGTACGGAAAAAAGGAGGAAAAACGTATGAAACTGATCTACAACGTCCAAGACAAACCCAAGTTCGGCCAGCTGATCGTCTTTGCGATCCAGCAGCTGCTGGCCATCATGGCGGCCACCCTGGTGGTGCCGATCATCACCAACGGCAGTGTTGCAGAAGCAATCGGCAAGGGCGAGATCGCGTGGGAATTTACGCGGGAAATGAGTCCTGCGGCCGCTCTGTTCGGCGCTGGTGTGGGTACTCTGGTGTATCTGCTGTTCACTAAGTTCCGCAGCCCCGTGTTCCTGGGCTCTTCCTTCGCCTTCCTGGGCTCTATGGCTGCTGCCTTTGCCGGTGCGGTCAGCATGGCTGCGGGTTATTTGGGTCTGGTCATTGGTGCTGTGATGGCCGGTCTGGTCTATGTGGTTATCGCCATTGCGGTTAAGTTTGCCGGCGTGGGCTGGCTGAACAAGCTGATGCCCCCCGTGGTCATCGGCCCCACGGTTGCCATCATCGGTCTGTCCCTGGCGGGCAACGCCGTGGGCGATCTGCAGGCCGGCGAGGTTATGAAGAATGTCACCCAGCAGGTGATTTCGAACGGCGCTATTGTAGAGCAGACGGTTCCGGTGCAGGTTGCTAACGTCTTCGTCTGCATCCTCATCGGTCTGGTGACCCTGGCTGTGACCATGGTGTGCGCCACCTATGGTAAGAAGATGGCCCGTCTGATCCCCTTCATCATTGGCATTCTGGCCGGCTATGCCGTGGCCGCCATCTGCACCGTGATCGGCAATGCCGCCGGCATCGACGCTCTGAAGGTCATCGACTTTGGCTATTTCTCCGCTCTGGTTGAGGGCGGCGTGGGCGTAAAAACCTTCCTGGCTCTGCCCAAGTTTACCTTCCTGACCGCCTTCGGCGCCTTTGGCGAGCTCAACGGCGCCTACATCGGCACCATTGCCGCGGCCTACGTGCCGGTGGCCTTTGTGGTGTTCGCCGAGCACGTGGCGGACCACAAGAACATCTCCTCCATCATCGAAAAGGATCTGCTGGAGGATCCCGGCCTGCACCGCACCCTGCTGGGTGACGGTATCGGCTCCATGGCCGGCGCCTTCTTCGGCGGCTGCCCCAACACCACCTACGGCGAGTCCGTGGGCTGCGTGGCCATCACCGGCAACGCCTCTGTGGTGACCATCATCGCCGCCGCTGTGGGCGCGATCCTTATCTCCTTCATCACCCCCTTCGTGGCCTTTGTGGATTCCATTCCTCCCTGCGTCATGGGCGGCGTGTGCATGGCTCTGTACGGCTTCATCGCCGTCTCCGGCCTGAAGATGGTCCAGAAGGTCAACCTGGAGCAGAACAAGAATCTGTTCGTGGTGTCCGTGATCCTGATCGCCGGTATCGGCGGCCTGGCGCTGAACTTCGGTTCTGTGACCATCACCTCCATCGCCACCGCTCTGATCCTGGGCATCCTGACCAACCTTCTGCTGAACAAGGCCAAGGAGAATTGATCTATCCATAGCACCCCAAGGGCCGTCGGCTGTTCGCCGGCGGCCTTTTTTTGCGTGATCGGCCATCGGCTGTGCCGGGGCTCTGCACAGCCTGCCCCCAGCCGTGACGGAGAGGGCGTTCTGTCGAAAAACACTCCCCCACAAGCCAAATGTTTCACGTGAAACATAAAAACTCGGTTTTGTCAGCGAAAAACAGTTTACAGACCGATTTTTGTGTGTTAAACTAGGTATATAGAATGGATAAAGGGCGACAACGCCCTTTTTTCGACGGAAAAATGCAAAAAAAGGACAAGTGAGGGCACAACCATGGCAAAAATTATGGCGGTGGTCACCCAAAAGGGTGGCGTAGGAAAAACCACCTCAGCGGTAAATCTGGCATCCTGCCTGGGTGAAATGGGCAAAAAATGCCTGCTGGTGGACATCGACCCCCAGGGCAACGCCACCAGCGGTGTGGGGGTGGACAAGCGGCAGGTGGCCCGGTCCACCTACGACCTGCTCACCGGGCAGGTGGACGGCACCGCGGCGGTGCTGCAGACCCCCTTTGACAATCTGTGGATCATCCCGGCCAGCGTGGCGCTGGCGGGGGCGGAGATCGAGATGGTGGACATCCCCCACCGGGAAAAGCGGCTCAAGGCCGCCCTGGCACCCTGCCGGGAGCGGTTTGATTTTATCCTCATCGACTGCCCGCCGGCGCTGGGTCTGCTGACCCTCAACGCCCTGGTGGCGGCGGACACCTTCCTCATCCCGGCCCAGCCGGAGTATTACGCCCTGGAGGGTCTGTCCCAGCTCATCGCCACCGTGCGGCAGGTCAAGCGCATCTACAACCCCACCCTGGAGCTGGAGGGGGTGCTGTTCACCATGTACGACGGGCGCACCAACCTCACCCAGCAGGTGGTGGCGGAGGTAAAGAAATTTTTCCCCCGCCGGGTGTACGGCACGGTGATCCCCCGGGCGGTGCGGCTGGCGGAGGCCCCCAGCTTCGGACGCCCCATCAACTATTACGACAAAGCCGGCAAGGGCGCAAGGGCCTATATGGAGCTGGCCAAAGAAATCCTGCAGAAGCAGTAAGTGGAGGATAGAGTTATGGCAATGAAAATTGGCGGTCTGGGCAAGGGCCTGGACGCATTGTTTGCACAGAACACCCTGGAGGACGGGGTCACCACCGTGACCCTGCCCCTGGAGGAGATCGTCCCCAACCGGGAGCAGCCCCGCAAGCAGTTTGACGACGAGGCGCTGGCGGATCTGTCCGCCTCCATCGCCCAGCACGGCGTGCTGCAGCCCCTGCTGGTGCGGCCTCTGCCGGACGGCAGCTATCAGCTGGTGGCCGGCGAGCGGCGCTGGCGGGCCAGCCGTATGGCGGGGCTGACCGAGGTGCCGGTGGTGGTGCGGGATATGAACGAGCAGGAGGCCGCCGAGCTGGCTCTGATCGAGAATCTCCAGCGGGAGGACCTGAATCCCATGGAGGAGGCCATCGGCTACCGCACCCTGATGGAGAGCTACGGCATGACCCAGGAGCAGACCGCCCAGGCGGTGAACAAGTCCCGTCCGGCGGTGGCCAACGCCCTGCGCCTGCTGCAGCTGCCGGAGGAGGTCACCGACCTGGTGGCGGCGGGCAAGCTGTCCGCCGGTCACGCCCGGACGGTGCTGGCCTTTGAGGGGACCGAGGAGCAGATCGCCGCCGCCAACGCGGCGGTGCAGAAGGGGCTGTCGGTCCGTGAGCTGGAGAAGATGGCCAAGGCCGCCAAGAAGGCGCCCCGGGCACCCAAAGACCCCGCCCGCCGGGACAGCTTTTACGACGAGGTAGAGCTGGCGCTCAAGGAGAGCCTGGGCCGCCAGGTGAAGGTCTCTGTCGGCCCCAAGGGCGGCCTGCTGCAGGTGGAGTTCTTTGACCCCGAGGACCTGCGGCATCTGGCCAATAAACTGGCGGAGAAAGAGTGATAATGGGTCGCCTGTATATTCGTGAGATCGTCCTGCGGCAGCCGCCGGCGGAGGGGTCGTATCTGCAGGACATCCCGGTGATACGCTCTATGATGGAGGGGCGCTCCATTCCGCTGACAGCCCCGGTCACCTGCCTGGTGGGGGAGAACGGCATCGGCAAGTCCACGTTGATCGAGGGGATAGCGGTGGCCGCTGGATTCAACCCGGAGGGGGGCAGCCGCAATTACACCTTTTCCAGTGTGGAATCCCATTCGGAGTTGCACCGCCTGCTGACACTGGCTCGCTCCGCCTATCCGGAGGATGGGTATTTCCTGCGGGCGGAGAGCTTCTATAATGCCATCAGCTACATCGACGAGGTGGATAAGATCCAGCCCTTGCTTAACAGTTATGGCGGCAGATCATTGCATCATCGCTCCCACGGTGAGGCGTTTCTGACGCTGGTACAGAATCGGTTTGGAGAGAACGGTCTGTATATTCTGGACGAGCCGGAGGCGGCACTTTCGCCCACCCGGCTGCTGACCCTGCTAATGGAAATCCACCGGCTGGTGCAGCAAAACGCTCAGTTTATTATCGCCACCCATTCGCCGATTTTGATGGCCTATCCCGGCGCTCAAATTCTTGAATTGTCTGAGACGGGCATCCGCACGGTGGACTATCGGGATACGGAGCATTATTTGGTCACCCGCCGCTTTCTCCAGGACCCGGAGAGGATGCTGGCCACGCTGCTGGCGGACGATAATAATGAGTGATGAGGGATAACCCCGGTGCTCAAATCAACCTCGTAGGGGACGGCCAGGGCGGCTTGCAGATGGTGTTGTGCGTTGGTTTCGTTGCCGCCCTTTGAGAATGGCTACGCCATTCTCCCACAATTCTGCGGACACGTTTTCCGTCCCGCTCTCAAAATCTGCACGATCTTAAGCGGTAGCCGTAGGGGCGGATTCCATATCCGCCCGGGGTTTCCGCACAAACAAATACCATCCCCGTAGGGGCGAACTGTGTTCGCCCGCGGGCGCATCTCCATCCAACCTTGGTGCGTGGCCTTAGGGGCGGGTGGTTTCGCTGCGGCTTGGTGTGACTTTGTAGGGGACGGGTTTCCCGTCCCGCCAGAATTCTGCCACGCCAACGGGAGGGCGCAGAGGCCCTCCCCTACAATCCCTCTCCGACCTCGCTGGCGCTCGGCCACCTCTCCCGGAGGGAGAGGCTTACGGGCGGTTTCGTCCGTCTGTGCGTGTCGCACGATCTAAACCCAACACCATAGGGGCGTTTCACGAAACGCCCGCAAGCATTTTCTAATCCAATACAACCAAAAACCCCGGAAAACCACGAAAATATTATACGGCAGGTATATTATGGAACGGATTATACAAAACGAATACACGCTACCGCTGCAGGTGGCGTCCTACGACGTGGACGTCCACGATCGCATTCGTCTGTCCGCCGTGCTGCGGTACCAGCAGGAGGCCGGCGAGCGCCACCTGAGCCCGGCTGGGCTGGGCTGGCGCGCCCTGAGCCAGGCAGGCATCGCCTTTGTCACCTCCCGGTGGCACACGGTCATCCACCGTCTGCCCCTGCTGGAGGAGCAGGTCACCCTCACCACCTGGCACCGGGACCGCAAGGGACCCCGGTTCTTCCGCTGCTATGAGTGGCGGGATGCGGGCGGCGCTCTGCTCATCGAGGGCGTGATGCAGTTCGCCCTGGTGTCGGTGGCCGACCACCGGCTGCTGCGGGGGGACGAGTTTATGCGGCTGGCGCCTCTGCCGGACGCCCGCCGGGACGTGGCCTGCGCCGACCCCGGCCGGTTTCCCACGGTGGATCTGTCCCCGGTGGGGGAGTATCGGGTGCGTTGGTCGGACCTGGACCGCAACGGGCATATGAACAACACCCACTATGCGGATCTGCTGTGCGACTTTATGCCCGGCGGCATGGACGGTCGGGAGCCGGTGGACGTGCAGCTGCACTTTGCCGGTGAGTGTCGGCTGGGGGATACCCTGGCCATGACCGCCTCCGCCACCGGCCATACCGCCTGCGTAGCGGGCGAGACCCAGCGGGGTCGTGCCTTTGGGGCGCAGGTGATCTTTCGGGACGGTGTGTAAGTATGGATTTCAACGAGGCCTGCGCCCGGGTGCGGGACGGGTCTGTCCGGCCCGGCGGCATCGGCATATTGCAGGAGAAACCCCTCCACGCCACCCTCAAGTGGTGGCTGGACGGCGACCCCGCCCACCACGAGGTGTCCCTGCCCGGCGGGCGGGTGGCGGATATCTACGACGGGGTCACCGTGACCGAGATCCAGACCGGGGGCTTTTCGCCCCTGCGGCCCAAGCTGGAGACCTTGCTGGAGCAGTATCCGGTGACGGTGGTGCACCCCATTCTGCGGCGCAAGTATCTGACCTGGATAAACCCACAGACGGGGGAGACCACACCGCCCCGGCGCAGCCCCCGGGTGGGGAGCTGGGTGGACGCGGGAAAACAGCTCATTTACATTCTGCCTCTGTTGGGGCATCCCAACCTGACCATCCGGCTGGTGCTGATGGATGTCGAGGAGCAGCGGTTGGCGGACGGCTGGGGGAATGGGGGCAAGCGAGGCTCCCATCGGGCGGTGCTGCTGCCCCTGTCCCTGGAGGGCACCCTGACCCTGCGCGCGCCGGAGGATTATCGGGCGCTGCTGCCGGCGGGTCTGCCGCCGGAGTTCACCGCCGCCGAGTTTGGCAAGGCGGCGCGGCTGCAGGGGCGTAACCTGAACGGTACGTTAAAGGTGCTGCTGGATCGGGGCGTCCTGCGCCGGTCGCGGAAAGAAGGAAACGCCTTTATCTATAGGATAATGAGCAATGAGGAATGAGGAATGTAGGGGCGATTCACGAATCGCCCTTCCTCAAATCCACGCCAACCAAAACCACCCCCGTAGGGGCGAACTGTGTTCGCCCGCGGGCGCATCGTGATGCGCCCCTACAAATTCCATTCAACCTTGGTGCGTGACCGTAGGGGCGGATTCCATATCCGCCCGCGGGCGTTCAAAGAACGCCCCTACAAACCCTCTCCGACCTCGCTGGCGCTCGGCCACCTCTCCCGGAGGGAGAGGCTTACGGGCGTTTTCGTCCGTCTGTGCGTGTCGCACGATCTAAACCCAACAC
>JAFQKB010000040.1 GCA_017397125.1 Clostridia bacterium
ATCACCGAGGGTGCCCACCTGAAGGTGTACGTGGTGGACGTCAAGGAGACCGAAAAGGGTATGCGCGCCCTGGTCTCCCGCACCCACCCCGGTCTGGTGACCCGTTTGTTTGAGAATGAGGTACCGGAGATCTTCGACGGCACCGTAGAGATCAAGGCCGTATCCCGCGAGGCCGGCAGCCGCACCAAGATGGCGGTGCTGTCCCACGACGAGAACGTGGACGCCGTGGGCGCCTGCATCGGCCAGCGCGGTACCCGTGTGGCGGGTATCGTGGAGGAGCTGGGCGGCGAAAAGATCGACATCGTCGAATACAGCGACGACCCCGCCACCTTTATCGCCGCCGCCCTGGCCCCCGCCAAGGTGCTGGGCGTGGAGATGGACCCCGACGGCGCCAAGGCCTGCCGGGTCACCGTGCCGGATGCCCAGCTCTCGCTGGCCATCGGCAATAAGGGCCAGAACGCCCGCCTGGCGGTCAAGCTGACCGGCTGGAAGATCGACATCCGCCCCGAGAGCGGATTCTACGGCGAGGATATGGACGAGGGCGACCAAGCCTGAGTATAAACCACAGTAAACGGAGTGAGCACAATGGCAAAAGAACGCAAGATACCCCTGCGCAAGTGCAGCGGCTGCGGCGAGATGAAACCCAAGGGCGAATTGGTCCGGGTGGTCCGCAGCCCGGAGGGTGAGCTGTCCATGGACCTGACCGGTCGCAAGGCGGGCCGCGGCGCATACGTGTGCCGCAGCATCGACTGCCTGCGCACCGCCCGCAAGGCCCGGCGGCTGGAGCGCTCCTTTGCCTGTGCCATCCCGGCAGAGATCTACGACCGACTGGAAGAGGAGATGATGCAGGGTGAATGACAAGCTGTGCGGCCTGCTGGGCATTGCCCGCCGTGCCGGACACATCCTCATCGGCTTTGACGCGGTGCGGGCAGCCCTGCTCGCCCACAAGACCCAGCTGATCCTGCTGGCGTCGGATTGCTCCCCAAAAACGGAGAAGGAACTGCGCTTTGCCGCACAGGATAAACACTGCCCCATCTGCCCCGTCCGGGCCACCAAGGAGGATCTGGCCGGCGCTCTGGGATTGCAAAAGCCTGTCGCCGTGGTCGCCACGGACGACGCCGGGTTCGCCACCGGCTTCGCCAACGCCATCGAGTGGGATGGTACCCATACAAAGGAGGATGTTGCCCTATGATGATTAAATACCGTGTCAGCGACGTAGCCAAGGATTTCGGTGTCCCCACCAAGGAGATCGTTGAGCTGCTGGCCAAATACATCCAGCCCGCCAAAAAGAGCGCCACCGCGCTGGAGGAGAATGAGCTGGATATTATCTTTGAACATTACACCCAAAAGCATAATTCCGATAATCTGGACGCCTATTTCGCCACCGCCAACGAGAAAAAGAAAGAGGAGCCCAAGCCGAAGCCGGCTGCGGTGGTAATGACCGAGGAGGAGGCCGCCGCGGCCGCGGCCCCGGCCGCCCCCGCAGCCCCCAAGGGCCAGGCCAAAGCCCCGGGCAAGCCCCAGGCGACCCAGCCCGGCAAGCCTCAGAACAAGCCCCAGGCGGCTGCCCAGCCCAAGGCGCCCCAGGAGCGCCGCACGGTGGACACCCGCAAGCCCCAGCAGATGGCGTCCAATAAGTACGACGAAAAGTTCGACGTGATGGCCCAGACCTCCAACCGCGTGCGTGGCGACGGCGGCGGCATCAAAAAACAGAAGATCAACCAAAAATCCAAGCAGCAGTATAAAAAGCCCCGCCGCAAGGAGACCGAGCAGGAGCGTCTCAAGCGCATCGAGATGGAGCGCAAGAAAAAGCAGGCCACCATCCAGGTGGGCGAGACCAGCACCGTGGGCGAGCTGGCTGCCCGTCTGAAGGCCACCTCCGCCGAGGTCATCAAAAAGCTGATGATGCTGGGCGTGATGGCGTCCGTCAACCAGGAGATCGACTTTGACACCGCCTATCTGGTGGCGGAGGAGTTCCATACCAAGGTGGAGCGCGAGGTGGTGGTGACCATTGAGGAGCGCATCATCGACGACAGCACCGATACCAACGAGAATCTGCAGCCCCGCGATCCCGTCGTGGTGGTTATGGGTCACGTCGATCACGGAAAGACCTCTATTCTGGACGCCATCCGCAAGACTCAGGTCACCGCGGTGGAGGCGGGCGGCATCACCCAGCACATCGGTGCCTATC
>JAFQKB010000001.1 GCA_017397125.1 Clostridia bacterium
ACAGAACCACCGGCATATGCGCCGCCGGAAGCCAACAGACCGAATTTACCGTCCTTGGCAGCAGCAGCAGTGATCTTATCAGCAGCAACGTCCCAACCGGTGTTGTCACCGGTCTCGAAGTCGCCATTGACAATCAGGTTGCCATCCTCGGGCTCCTCGGGCTCATCGGGCTCAGCGGGGAGGTCAGCCTTCTTCACAACGCTGATGTCATCGACATAAACCGTGTGACCATCCTTAGCGTAGTGGTTGGACTGCACGAAGATGATGATAGTCGCGAAGTCACCACTGTTGAACTCAACAGAATTGGTAACCCATTCACCGGTACTGTCGAAGGTAGCCTTGCCAAGAGAGGTGACCCAGTCGCCACCCATGACGCTGAAGATCATCTTGAACCGGCTATCCGCCTTGTAACTGTAAGAGAACACGTAATCGGTGTTCTTCTCAACGTTAACGTACTGGTAGATGTTGCCCCAGTCGGCAGCATTGTACTCGAGGTAAGCGCACTTGTCGCCGGATTCCTCAACGACGGTAAAACCGTTGCCGGCGTCGTTGTTCCAGTTGCTGGTGTCGCCACTCTCAAAGTCGCCGTTCTTGACCAGGTTGGTGCTAGCACTGACCAGCGCGCCAAACGGCACGACGGTGCACAGCATGGCCACGGTGACCAGGAGGGCTAACAACTTACGCATATTCTTTTTCATAACGTTATACCCCTCCTTCTATTAACGGACCTCTACCAGGACGATGTCGTCCACGTAGAAATCAGAACCCTTGATAACACGGAAGTCGATACCCAGCTTATCGGTCTCGCCGGTACGGATGGTGATGACATCCTCGTGCCACTCGCCGTCCTTCGGCAGGTTCAGGTACTTGGACTCAGGCTGTGCATCGTAGATGGTGCCGTCGCCGGTACCGTTGCCCGCAGAATCCAGAGTACGGATGAAGCAATAAGCAGAAGCAGACTCACCGATGTTCTTATACTTATAGGTGATCTTGTAGTTGGTGTTAGGCTTGACAGTGATGCCGGGCTGGTTGAAGCCGAACCACTCCTGGTCATTGATGCACCAGTAACGGATCGCATACTCGCCATCGGGAGCGTCGTCCAGCTTAACGACCTCACGGCCGTACTTGCTGTTCTCGGGGTTCTCAAGATCCTGCTCGCCCCAATCCTCCCAGGCGGTCATATCGCCGGTCTCGAAGCTACCGTTGGTGACCAGGTTGATGGGGGGACCCAGAATCTCCATCTCGTTGTTGGGCTCAGACTCAGCCACGTTGCCGTCGGAGTCGCGCACAACGATCTTGTACATAACGGTGCCGCCCTCGGTCCATTTAGCGATGAACTCGTCCTCGTAATGGCCCTTACCGTTGGTGGCGTACTCATAGGGGTCTACGTTGTCCAGAATCTTCTCCCAGGTCTTGCCGCTGTCCATAGAACGGAGCAGATCCATCTCAGAGGCCTGACGGGAGGGGATCCAGGTGATCGCACCGGAACCGGTGTTTGCAAACAAGGTGGGCTTATCCAGAACGATCTCCTCGCCACGGTGCGCCGCACGATACTCGTCGATGTAATAGCGCAGGGTGAAAGCACCGGCACGGAAATCGCTGGTGGACTTGGCATCGGCAGCCAGCAGGTCATAGTTTCCGCCGTAGCCGTTGGGAGACCAGCACCACATCATCCAGCCGGCATAGCCGTTGGCAATCAGGTTGTCACGGAACTGCACCTGACGGATGGTCCAGATCTCGTCCTCAACAGCACCGTCGCCCAGACCGAACTCGGTCATGATGACGGGGTTGGGGCTCTGCAGAGACTCAACGCTGGGCACGCCGGCGTTGTGAGAGTAGTTGTTGACACCCATGAAGTCAAATCCAGCATCCAGATCGCGGTAGATGGACATATCCTTCATGTTAGCGCAGTTGGTACGGCCCACATCCGGCAGGACATCAGCAACCACGTTGTTGACGGCATTGATGAAGTACAGCATGTCGTCCTGATTGACGCCGTACAGCACACGGCCGCCATCGAAGTGGTTACCGATATCGGAGTCGTTGATCTCGTTCTCCAGCTCAACACCGGAGGCAACCAGAACGACCACGTCCGGATACTCGGCCAGAACCTCGCACACAGGCTTGGCAAAACGCTCGGCATAGTGATCAGCAACCTCGGGGTTGCAATAGGCCTGAGAAACGATATCCCAAGCCAGCTTGCCGTCCTTGTAATAATCGTTGGCAGAGGTGGTGTGGAAGCAGATGGACCACAGCACAGGCATACCAACCTCACGGCAGATATCCAGCAGGGCGCGGATGTTTTCCAGATAGTCCTCCTTGACGCCCAGCACATCGCCGTTAGCATCATAGATGACACCCTCACCGTAGGGGGATCCCTCATAGCCCAGGACGTTAAAGCCCAGAGCCTTCAGGTTGTAGATCTCACGGTAGATGTTAGCAGCACCATACTGGTTGAAGCCGGTGGAAGCCCAGCTGCTACCAACGTACTCTACGAAGAGGTCGTTGCCGGTCAAACCGTGACCGAGGTTCTCGTGCTTGAACCAGGGGTACCAGATACCCTCAATGTAACCGTCGCGCTCGAGAATCTTCTCAACGCCGATCGCATCGTCACGCCACGGCATGATCGCGCCGCCGGAAACCATCAGAGAGCCGAAGACGCTGATCAGCATCACAACGGCACACAGGACCGGCAGCAGAACCTTCATTTTGGTTCTACGCATAAATACTTTCTTCCTTTCTGAATATAATTTTATCTTAAACGGGGCTCCGACCAAATTTGCTCCGTGATCCGGAGCCCCGTCTAATTCAAAAAAGACTTACCGGGAAAAGCGCTCTGTCAGCAGCTGCATTACAGCTCGTTGACAATCTTGTTGATGTTGGCATCCAACACGCTGTACCAGGAATCCAGGTTGCTCTTCAGCTTGTCCTTAGAGCTGGCCTCGTCGATCAGCGTATACTGGATGGAGGCGGCGGTGTACTCACCGCCATAGGTCAGCACGCCAATGGAGTTGAAGGACTGAATCTTCTGATCCCACATCCAATCCATAACCTTCCAGCACTCGTCGGTGGGATAGTAATCGGGGCTGGCGTAGGCAGCGTCGTCCAGGAAGTAGCGCAGATACCACATAGCGGCCTGCAGCGTGTCGCCGGAATTCTTCTTACCGGTGGGGAAGCCCCAAACGGTGCCCTGGCAGGCAGCCACGGGATCCATGCCCTTGGGAGACGGGAAGGGAACAACACCCCAGGAGCCGGGCTCCATGTTCTGAGGCACGTAGGAAGTACGCAGCGGATCCGCCTGCATGGCGAAGGAACCGGTGCCGTACATAGCCGACTTGCCCGCATAGAAGGGAGCGGAAGAGGTGAAGGAGGTGTCTACCACCTTGTGGGTATAGATCATATCCCAAGCAAAGTACCAGGCATCCACCAACTTCTCATTCTTGATGTTGTTCTTGAGGCCCTCCTTATCGGACAGAACAAAGTCCTGACCGGCGGACAGCATCCAGTAGTTGATGTAGGTACAGGTTACACCGGTCTCTCCCTTGGAGTTATCGGTGGTCTTGCGGCAAATGTCCAGGCAGGTCTCCCAGTTCCAGTTGCCCTCTTTCCACAGGTCCGAAGGAGTCTTAGTGACACCCTTCTGCTGCAGGATCTTCTTGTTGTAGAACATAACCATGAAGGTGCTCATGGTGGAGCCCTTCAGGGCGATGCCATAATACTGGCCCTTGTAAGAGAACTGATCCATCATAGCGGTAGCGTAGATGTCCTCAGTGTAATCCCAACCGGTGGCGCTGATGGGCTGCATCAGCTTACGGGTGATGGGCTGAGGATACCACTCGTTGATGATGGCGGCCAAGGCCGGCGAGTTGCTGGCCATAACCATGGAGGACAGACGGGTCTGATACTTGCTCATCTCCGCCGTCTCATAGGTGACGGTGATGCCGGTCTCATCCTTGAAGGTCTTAGCCTTAACATCGTCCTCGAGACCCTTTTCCCACCAGATCAGCATCTTGATCTTCTGGTTCTTCAGTTTCTCGGGCACCTGGGCCAGGACGTTATCCTTATCCTGCTCGTCCAGAGTGGTCTTAGTGGGGGCGTTGGTGCTTGTGGTACTCTTAGTAGTCTTCTGGGTCACGATGGGACCGGGCTTGCCGCTGGTCTTGCCAGTGGTGGCCGTCGCATCGGTCTTGCCGCTGGTCTTACCGGTAGTCTTACCATCGGTCTTGCCGGTGGTCTTGTCGGCAGTGGTAGAGCCACCGCTCACATCGGAGGCGTCGGTGGTCTCGCCGGACACGTCCGAACTGTCGGTGCTCTCACCGGATACGTCACCCTCAGTGGTGGTGGTGTCGTCGCCGGACACGTCGCTGCGATCCGACTCATCGTTGCTGACGTCGGTGCTCACGTCACCGGGCAGGGTGGGCTTGGAGGTGTCCGGCTCCGGCTTTTTGCCGCAGCCGACCATAGCCAGCAGCATAGACACAACCAGCACAACCGCCAACAGGCTCATCACGCGCTTGAAAATTGCTGTTTTCATTGGGCACCCTCTTTCTTGCATATTTTTATGGGGCTCCGATCAAGCTCCTCAACCGGAGCCCCATTGGATACAAAACTAAAGCGCTTACACAATGAAATCAGCTCAGCTCGTTCTCGATCTTGCTGATGTTGGCATCCAGCACGCTGTACCAGGAATCCAGGTTGCTCTTCAGCTTGGACTTGGAGTCAGCCTCGTCGATCAGGTTGTACTGGATAGACGCAGCGGTGTACTCACCGCCATAGGTCAGAACGCCAATGGAGTTGAAGGACTGAATATCCTGCTCCCACATCCAGTCCATAACCTCCCAGCACTCGTTCTTGTTATAGATGGTGGTGTCGCGATAGTTGAGGTCGTCCAGATAATACCGCAGATACCAGGCAGCGGCCTGCAGCTGATCACCGGAGTTCTTCTTGCCGGTGGGGAAGCCCCATACCATACCCTCGCAGGCGGCTACGGGATCCATATCCTTGGGAGACGGGAAGGGAACAACGCCCCAGGAACCCTCGGGCATATTCTTGGGAACGTAGTTCTCGCCCTTGGCCTGCATCATATAGCTACCGCCACCGAACATGGCAGCCTTGCCGGAGTAGAAGGGAGTCTTATCGGTGAAGGAGGTATCCACAACCTTATGGGTGTAGATCATATCCCAGGCATGGTACCAGGCATTCAACAGATCTTCGTTCTTGATGTTGTTCTTGAGGCCACTCTTGTCAGCCAGAACAAAGTCCTGACCGGCGGACAGCATCCAGTAGTTCTGGTAGGTGATGGTCATACCGGTTTCGCCCTTGGAGTTGTCCGTGGTCTTCTGGGCGATGTCCAGACAGGTCTCCCAGTTCCAGTTGCCCTCTTTCCACAGCTGATAGGGATCCTTGGTGACACCCTTCTGCTGCAGGATGTTCTTGTTGAAGAACATCACATAGAAGGTGCTCATGGCGGAGCCGTTCAGAGCGATACCATAATAGTCGCCCTTATAGGAGAACTGGTCCATCATCTTCTTGGCGTAGATCTTATCGCTGAAATCCCAACCGGTAGCGCTGATGGGCTGCATCAGCTTACGGGTGATGGGCTGGGGATACCACTCATTGATGATAGCGGAGATGTTGGGAGAGTTAGTGGCCATAACCATGGAGGACAGACGGGTCTGATACTTGCCGAGCTCGGCAGTCTCATAGGTGACGGTTGCACCGGTCTTCTCCTTGAATTCAGCAGCCTTCACAACGTCGCCGCCGTCCGAATAGGGGGTCCACCAGATCAGCATCTTGATCTTCTTACCCTTAATGTCGGGAATCTTGGACCACAGATCCTCACTGGAGCCAGCGGCAGGAGTGGTGTTGGTGGTCATCTGAGTGGTGGTGGTGTTCTTGGTGGTCTTCTGGGTCACGATGGGGCCGGGCTTGCCGTTGGTCTTGCCCGTGGTCGTGGCATTGGTCTTACCGCTGGTCTTGCCAGAGGTCTTACCGCTGGTCTTGCCAGAGGTCTTATCGGAGGTAGTGGTGTCGCCAGATACATCCGAGTTGTCAGTGCTCTCACCGGACACATCGGAGGTGGTGTCGTCGCCGGACACGTCGGAGGTGGTGGTGCTATCGCCAGTCTCAATGTCGCTGCTGTCAGACTCATCGCCGCTGACACCGGTGCTCACGTCACCGGGCAGCGTGGGCTTGGAGGTGTCGGGCTCCGGTCTTTTGCCGCAGCCGACCATAGCCAGCAGCATAGAAGCAACCAGCACAACCGCCAGCAGGCCCATAGCACGCTTAACGAGAGAGGTCCTCATTGGTAATCCTTCTTTCTTTCTTTTTTTATGTAAACGGGGCTCCGGTCAACTTCTCAATCGAAGCCCCGTTTAAACCAAAAGAGTGTGTACCGTAAACGCAGCGGATTAAGCCAGCTCGTTGACGATCTTAGTGATGTTGGCATCCAGCACGCTGTACCAGGAATCCAGGTTGCTCTTCAGCTTGGACTTGGAGTCAGCCTCATCAATCAGGTTGTACTGGATGGAGGCGGCAGTATACTCACCGCCATAGGTCAGCACGCCGATGGAGTTGAAGGACTGGATCTTCTGCTTCCACATCCAGTCCATAACATCCCAGCACTCGTCAGTGGGATAGTAATCGGGGCTGGCATAGGCAGCGTCGTCCAGGAAGTAACGCAGATACCACATAGCGGCCTGCAGCGTGTCGCCGGTATTTTTCTTGCCGGTGGGGAAGCCCCAAACGGTGCCCTCACAGGCGGCCACAGGAGCCATGCCCTTGGGAGACGGGAAGGGAACAACGCCCCAGGAGCCGGGCTCCATGTTCTGAGGCACGTAGTTGTTGCGGGAAGCCTCGGCCTGCATGAAGAAGGAGCCACCGGCAAACATAGCGGAATTGCCGGCAAAGAAGGGGTTGGCAGCGGTAAAGGAGGTATCCACAACCTTGTGGGTGTAGATCACATCCCAAGCAAAGTACCAAGCCTCCAGCAGATCCTCGTTCTTGATGTTGTTCTTGAGGCCTTCTTTGTCAGCCAGAACGAAGTCCTGACCGGCAGACAGCATCCAGTAGTTCTGATAGGTCAGAGACATACCGGTCTGGCCTTTAGCGTTATCGGTGGTCTTCTGGGCGATGTCCAGGCAGGTCTCCCAGTTCCAGTTGCCCTCTTTCCACAGGTCCGAAGGAGTCTTGGTGACACCCTTCTGCTGCAGGATCTTCTTGTTGTAGAACATAACCATGAAGGTGCTCATGGTGGAGCCCTTCAGGGCGATGCCATAATGCTGGCCCTTGTAAGAGAACTGATCCATCATAGCGGTGGCGTAAATGTCCTCGGTATAGTCCCAACCGGTGGCGCTGATGGGCTGCATCAGCTTACGGGTGATGGGCTGGGGATACCACTCGTTGATGATGGCGGACAGAGCCGGAGAGTTGCTGGCCATAACCATGGAGGACAGGCGGGTCTGGTACTTGCCGAGCTCGGCGGTCTCGTAGGTGACCTTGATGCCGGTGGCATCCTCAAAGGCCTTAGCCTTGATGTTATCCTCAGTGCCGACAGTCCACCAGATCAGCATCTTGATCTTCTGGCCCTTCAGCTTCTCAGGCACCTGGGCCAGGACGTTATCCTTGTCCTGCTCGTCCAGGGTGGTCTTGGTGGGGACGTTGGTGCTTGTGGTACTCTTAGTAGTCTTCTGGGTCACGATGGGGCCAGGCTTGCCATTGGTCTTACCAGTGGTCGTGGTACTGGTTTTGCCGTTGGTCTTACCGCTGGTCTTACCATCGGTCTTGCCGGTGGTCTTGCCGGCAGTGGTAGAGTCACCGCTCACATCCGAGTTATCGGTGCTCCCACCGGACACATCCGAATTGTCAGTGCTCTCACCGGATACATCCGAGCTATCGGTGGTGGTGGTATCGTCGGACACGTCGCTGCTGTCCGACTCATCGCTGCTGACGTCAGTGCTCACGTCGCCGGGCAGGGTGGGCTTAGAGCTGTCCGGCTCCGGCTTTTTGCCGCAACCGACCATAGCCAGCAGCATGGACACAACCAGCACAACGGCCAGCAGGCTCATAATACGCTTGAAACTTGCTTTTTTCATGGGGTTTTCCTCCTTTTTCAAAATCAAGATGATGCTCGAACAAAGCGGTCAAAAATGAATCGTCTATACGAGTCTGTCACTCCTATCTCCACAAGCCAATGCATAACATGACAAGCAGAGACAGACCGTGCATTTTGCTGCGTGCGACACCTCACAAAAGGCGTCGCAAACTATGTAATCACAACCCAAATCTCTGCCCTGGGGACAACGACCCACACTGACGCTATTGTACATTATCAATTTTATCATAGTGAAGGTAAATATAGCAATAATATTTCACAATAAATAGTATAAGATTTTAACGAATTTGTAAAAATGGCTGTGTAATTCTGTTTAATTTTCCCTTTTCTCTTAGTTTGTGTGCAAATCCTCCCCGCCGCAAAGGAAAGCCCCCGGACACGGCAATGGCCGTATCCGGGGGTGCTACAAACCGGTTATCTACAGCAGGGCTCTCCCCTGCCCCATCGCAGAATCATCCGGGGATTTCTGCATAGCTGCGATGGTAGATATCGCCGTACACCACGATCTCACGGCCGGCGTATTCGAACACATAATAGGGACGGGCATAGATCTCGGTATACTTATGGGCCGGCGGGATGCGGACAATCCGCACCGCATAGGCGGCATCCCCGGCGGCTATACCCAGCTGCGCGTCCGGCGCCAAGCCATACACGGCCGGTATATCCACCACCGAGTCGCTCTCATCAAGGGCGCCCAGGGTAAAGGCTGTCGGGTCGGCGCCCACAGCGGGCCGATTGGTCATAACGGCGCCTACCCGCAGCAGCCGATAGCTGCCGCCGTCCGCAAAGGCGTCCACCGTGGCATCCTCCAGCACCAGCCGGTGCGTTTCATCGAGAGCCACGCCGGTGGCATCCAGGTGCATCAGAAAGGACACTCCCAGGCCGTCCGCGCCCATTTCCAACACGCTGGTCCTGCCGCCCTCCGGCTTGAGCACCGGCTCCTCCTGCTGCTCCGGCTCGGTGGCAACGCCGTCGGCGGTCTTAAACAGGCGGATATCGTCGATGAGCACCTCGCCGCCCTTATCCTGGAGGGCGAAGCCGATCTGGGTGTGGATGCCGGGATTGAAGGTGACGGCATAGGTCTGCCACCCGGTATTGGTGGTGTTCAGCGAAACCGAAGCAAACCGCTTGGGCAGGGAGATATTGTTATCCACCAGGTTGATGGTGTTGGCGGCGCCTCTCTTGGTCACCTTGTAGTCAAAGGACAGCGTGTAGGAGACGCCCGGCTCCACCTTGAGCCATTTGAAGTAGTACAGATTACTGGCGGACACGGAGCTGTACCGGATCACCCGGCCGTGGTCGTCCCCGCTGTCCGCAAAGGACATAAAGCCGTTTCGCCAGCCGCTGCTCTCCTTGGTCCAGAAGGTTTCCGCTCCCTTTCCGTTCATACCGGCATCCGGGATCCGGCTGTTGCCCGGCTCGCAATACTTATTGGCCACAGAGGTGGACGAGGAGATGGTGGCGGTCTGCCGCTCTCCCTTGTAGGTGGTGCCGTCCGACACCTTAAACAGGGCGATGTCATCAAAATACATCTGGGATTTTACGCCGTAGATGCCGATGATCGCTTTTCCGTTTCCGCCGCTGGTGAACTGGACAGACCGCAGATGCCACTCATTGTCGGTGGCGGTGGAGCGGATCTGCTCGGTGGCGGTGGAGACGCGTCCCTTATAGTCCGCGTGGTCATAGATGGCAAAGCCGTTGGTAAAGGGATCCACCACACCGATGCTGGCCTTGGCTGTATTGACCGCGCTGAGATACGGGGTCCTGACCCAGGCAGAAAAAATATAGGCGGTATTGGGCTCCACCGACACCTCAAAGGTGTGCCAGGTGGCGGTGGCAGTGGGATTGTCGTAATACAGCACCTTATCTCCGTCGGGGGCGGTGGCGTCCTCCACCACCGTCAACAGGCCGCCGCCCATAAAGTCCACCACATTCCACGGGGCGCCGTCGGCAGACTCAAAGCTGCCGTTGGCGATTCGGTTGACGCTGGCGGACCGGGGTCGGTTGGTGTCCGAGCCGAAGGAGGTGATCACCGGTGGCGTGTTGGAGCTGGTGAGGGTCACGTCGTCCACGTAGTTGGTGTGGCTGCCGGTGGAGGGGATCACAAACTCGATGCGGATATAAGTGTTATTGCCCGTATCAAACTGGGCAGTATTCTTGCTGAAAGAGGGCTTGGCACCCAGGCCGAACAGGCCGTTGTTCCAGCCGGCAGTGGCCGCAGTAAGGGCCACACCCACCGTATTCTGCGTGCTGCGGGAGGCGCCCATCATAACCCGGTACTGGAGGGCGCTGGAGACACTGTTCTTGCTGCGGGCGCAGGTAAAATCCAGGGTGTACACCGTATCCTTGGTCACCTGGATCACCTGGGAGAGCACCGTCTGGCCGTAGCCGCCGGACTCCACGGTCACCGCCATACTGTAGCTGCCGCTGTTCTTGTAGCTGGAGTTGCTGCTCACATAGGTACCGTTGGCCGTCCAGCCAGTGGTGCCGCTCTCAAAACCGCCGTTGGTAACCACACCCGCCGACGCCGATGCCGTGGGCAATAGCGGCAGCGTGGCGGCCAGCACACTCAGCAGAAGGGCGAAAACGAACAGTCTGTGCATCCAGTTGATCTTTTTCATATTCGTCGTCCTCCTTTCTGTCAGCCAACCTTGACCATACGGACGTCGTCAATGGCGAAGGAGCCTGCATTGGCCACCTCTGCCTGGAAGTGGAAATGCACCACCGAGCTGTTACCGGAATTGAAAGTGAACTCGGTATAGGTCCAGTCGCCGGTGGTCTGTCTGAACCAACTGGCACCGTTGACGCTGTAGTCCTTGATGTTCTGGTCCTTGACATACAGATGCCAGGTGCCGGTGCCGGAGATCCGCTTGGTGTAGAAAGAGATCTTGTAGTCGGTGTTCTTCTCCACCGGGATGCCGGTCTGCTGGGCGCCCAGGCCCCACTGGTTGGGCTCCGCCACCAGCACTGCATAGTCGCCGGAGAATGCGTGGGCCGCAGTGATGGCGGAGTGGGATCCCACATACCAGCCGTCTTTGCCGTTTTCAAAGCCGCCGTTGACCACCAGATTGGTGGGCAGCACCGCCGCATTGGAGGTGGAGGTATGCCCGTTGACGGTGACGCGGTACCGGACCGTGCTGCCGTCGGGAGAGACGTTGTCTATATAGGTGTACCGATAGCCGCCGGTGTCGGTGGTGGTCACCGCACCGGTGTCCTTGGCCATGGTGGTCCAGGGGCCGCCATCCACAGATCGCTCCAGGGTATAGGTGGTCACCCCCTTGGGCTGTATCCAGTACACCGTGCGGTCGCCGTCGTTGTACAGAATGGACGGCTTGCCGGTGGTGTGATGCTCCGGCCGGGCGGCGGCACGGTAGCTCTCGATGTAATAATACTGCTCGTAGGTGGCCTGGCGGAAATCATAGGTGTTGGCCGCGCCGTTTTTCAGCAGCTGATGGCCGCCGCCATTATTGGCTGTGGGTTCCCAGGCCCACTGGAACCAGCCGGTGTAGTGGTTGTTCATAAAACTTTTGCGGAAGTTCTGCCAATGGGTAGACAGCGTGGACTCTGCATACACGTCGTTGCTGACGCCCCACTCGGTGGCCAGCATAGGCGCCGTGGCATAATACTGAGTCAGCTCGATGGAGTTGGCGTTGCTGGAATATTGGTTGCGGCCTACCATATCAAAGTCGCAATCCGCATACATGGCAAAGTTAGAACTGTTGGTGGCGATGGTGACCGGCGTATCCGGCATCACATCCTTCATCGCTGCGGTTACCACCTTAACAAAGTGAACCGCATCGTCCTGGGTGACACCATACGTCTCCCGATCACCGCTGTCCATGTGGTTGCCCAACTGAGAGTCGTTGATCTCATTCTCCAGCTCTACGGTGGAACAGGTCATCACCACCACATCCGGGTACTCCTTGAGCACCTCGCACACCGGGCGCACAAAACGGTCCGCATAGTGCCGGGCGATCTCCGGATTGGAGTACATCTGGCAGACGAAATACCACAGATCCAGGTTGCTGTAATGCACTGCGGCGGAGGTGTGAAAGCACATGGCCCACAGCACCGGCATATCCACCTCACGGCAAATGTCCAGAAACCGGCGGATGTTCTGCAGATAGTCCTCCCGGACACCCAATACGTCGCCGGTGTCCTGGTCGTGGATAATACCTTCGCCCCAGGGAGAGCCCTCATAGCCCAGGATGTTGTAGCCCAGGGCCTTCAGGTTGAATATCTCCTTACGAAGATTGGCAACACCGTACTGGTCAATGCCGATCTTATTGAAATCCTGCCAATAGTCCACCGGACGGTCGTTGACATAGTCGTAGGAGCCGTCCCGCTCTTCGTTATCCGGGTTGGCGGTCAGGCCGCTGCCCAAATAGTAGTGGGTAAACCAAGGATACCAGATGCCCTCCAGATAGCCGTCCCGCTCCAGGATCTCCGACACACTTTTGGGGACAATCTCCACCTGTGGAGCGGTCTCGCTGCCGCTGACCAAAAAGGCACCCGCTACACTGGTCAGCAACGCGATGGCACACAATATCGGCAGAAGGATCTTTCCGTGTAATCCACGCATATTTCTCGCATCCTTTCCTACTGTTTTTTGCCCTTGTCCGACAAAGCAACATTCTGCCATCATTTTACCAAAAACACACAGGAAAAGCAACCAATATATTGCAGTAATATGATCGGTTGAATTTTGCCGTATGCACCACTCCTCCGGGCAACAAAAAGGCTCCGGTGCAAACCGGAGCTTTTTTTGTTTTTATTCTCTTGAAGTCACTCGCCGATGGTGTACAGATGCACGTTGCCGGTGATGCCCTGGGACACGCCATACTGGCACAGGCGGTCCGACAGGTGGCTGACGTTCTGAAAGTGCAGGTGGCCGGTCAGCACCGCCACCACCGGCGAATCCGGGGCGGTGAGCAGAGCGATAAATTCGTCGTTCTCCGGCGGACAACCCTCGTAATCGTTCATCCGGAAATACTCGCCGCAGCCATACACCGCCTTATAGTTTTCCGCATTCACCAGCGGCACGTGCATGGCCACCACCGTTTTTTTACCGGTGGCCAGCAGCCCCCGCAGGGTGTCCAGCTGCTCTGGGGTGATGCGGCGCTCCTGGTTGTCGATGCCCACGATCTGCAGGTCCCCCAGATCCACCACCGACACCGGCTGCTTCATCATGGACAGACCCATGCCGTCGGGCAGCTTGTCTTTAGGCTCGTGGTTGCCGCAGACGATGGTATAGGGCACCTGCAGGTCGGTCAGTCCCTTTTCGGTGGCGCGGATATCCGCCGGGGTGATGTGGTTCATAATGTCGCCGGTGAGCACCGCCGCATCCGCCGTATTGGCCAGGGCCACCAGGCGGGCGTACTGCAGGCGGCTGTCCGCCATCTGCGCCGCCCCGGTGGGGGCACCATGAGCCTCTGCAAAATACCGGCGGGTGTCGATCCAGCCCTGGGTGTCCTGCAACGCTTTTTCCTTTTCCTCCGGGGTGGACAGCTCGTCATACGCCGTCAGATGGATGTCCGAAAAATGGCAGATCGTCTTTTTGGCCACACCGGGAACCGGAATATCAAACCGTTCTATGGTCAACGTTTCCATAGCATCACCTCATCAAAAACGGCAGCGGTCGCTGTGGTTGTACCGCAGCGGCAGACCCTCCCGATACAGGTGAGAGTCATTGGACAGAGTCATGATACGGGGCACCACCATACCGTAGCGGTCGGGGTGAAAATCGATGACGGTAAAGCCGCTGTGGCACATATCGAAGCGGGTGGCGTAAATGGGATACGGGATGTCCAGCAGACAGCTCATAAACACCATGCTGCAGCCCTGGTGGGCAAACAGCGCCACCCGGTCGTCGTTGTCCCGCACCGGCTTATACATACCGGTATAGCGGTCGTGCTCATAGCCCAGCTCCGCAAACAGAGCATCCACACCCTCATACATCTTTTGGATACCGGTCTCAAAGGTGTACTCCGCCAGCTTGGGATGCTTGTACCAGTGGTGGCCCAGGGCCACCACCTCGGGGTCCAGCAGCAGCTTGCGGGTGTCCTTGTGATCCCAGGCCCAGGCCTGGTCCGGGTGGGGCCACTCGCCGATCATAAAGTCCTTTGCCACGTTGGCCTCGTTGCAGAAATCCAGCAACTTCGGCTCCCGACCCAGGATATCACAGGTGGGCTTGCCGGTGAGGATGGCACGATTGGAGGTGGAGGCGTATACCTTTTGGACGCCGTTCATACACAGCCGCTTGGCCAGCGCCTCCGCCTGCCGCTCGCCCAGAGGGGTCAGAGAGTCGGGATTATAAATAGGGTCGCCGTGGCGAACGTAGAAAAACAGCATAATAATCCTCCTATTTTCAACCAAAAAGCGCCCCGCAGCACGACAGATCATTCTTGCGGGGCGCCTTTCATCGCCTTAACAGAGTTTTAGGGAGATTACTGATGGTTCTCCTTCAGGTACTTAACCACGTCATCCACCGTGGTAAAGGCCAGGGCCACATAGGTGTCCGCGGCGCCGTAGTAGATAGCGATGCGACCGGTGTCGGCATCCACCAGCGTGGCGCAGGGGAAGCAGACGTTGGGCACAAAACCGGTGGTCTCATAATCCTTTTCGGGGGTGATCAGGTACTCCTTGCCGCGATACAGCACCTTGGAGGGATCCTCCAGATCCAGCAGCACGGCGCCGAAGCTGTACACAAAGCCGTTGCAGGTGTTGACCACGCCGTGGTAGAACACCAGCCAGCCCTCGTCGGTCTCGATGGGCACATTGCCGGCGCCGATCTTGGTGGACTCCCACCACAGGTCGGTGCCACGGGCCATCACCAGCTTGTGCTTGCCCCAGTAGACCAGATCCGGGCTCTCGCTCAGCCAGATGTTGCCAAAGGGGGTATGGCCGTCGTCGCTGGGACGGTTGAGCATCAGATACTTGCCGTTCACCTTGCGGGGGAAGGGCACGCCGTTGCGGTTGAAGGGCAGGGTAGTGTTGGGCAGACGGGTAAAGGACTTAAAGTCGTTGGTCTTGCCCAGGCCCAGCACCGGGCCGTGATCGTCGGTACACCACACGATGTAATAAGCATCCTCCAGCCAGGTGACGCGGGGATCGTAATAATAGGTGGAGGCAAAGGGCTCGCCGTTCTCATCCCGCCAGTCGATGGGGGTGGGATCGATCTCCCAGTTGATGCCGTCCTTAGAGTGGCCCACGTGCAGAGCCGGGGTCACCACGGTGTGGTCCGCACGGAACACGCCGATGTACTCATCGCCCCAGGGCACCACAGCGCTGTTGAATACGCGGGCGCAGCCCTTGGCGGGGTTGCGGGGGATGATGGGGTTGGCGTCATAGCGCCACACCACGTCGTCACAGCCGGCGGGACGATCCTGCCAGGGGATGTTCGGAAGGGGTGCACCGTTGATAATCTTTGCCATAATAAAACTCTCCTTACCTTTTGTTGACAATAACACCGACTGTATCAGCCGACAATACCTACGCGATCAATGCTCTGCACGAACTTGCGCTGCAGGAACATATAGAGAACCAGAACGGGAGCGATGAACAGCAGACACGCCGCCATACGGCTGTTACGGGAGTCGCCGCCCACGTTCTTGGCGGCGCTGGAGAAGGTGTCCAGCATAACCGCCAGGGGCTTGTTGTCCACCATGTACATACCCGCCATATAGTTCTCATTCCAGTGCCAGATGACCGAGAAGATGGTGACCGTCAGGAACACCACACCGGAGGAGGGCAGAATGACCGACAGGAAGGGGCGCATGGGTCCGGCACCGTCCACGTAGGCAGCCTCTTCCAGCTCACGGGGCAGGCTCTCAAAGAATTTGCGGTAGATGAAGATGAACAGACCGGAGCGCACACCCACACCGAAGAAGGACGGCAGGTAGAAGGTCCAGGCGGTATCCACGATGTTGGGACGCAGGTCGATGCCCGTCCACTGGCGGAACTGGTTCAGAATGCCCAGTATGTCAAAGTGCGAATAGTTCAGATAGGTGGGAACCACCAGCATCTGTACCGGGATCATAATGGTCAGCAGCACCAGGAAGAAGACAAAATTCTTTCCTCCGAATTCGAAACGGGCAAAGCCGTAGGCCACCACCGCACAGACGAACACCTCGATCATGGCACTCACCTGACCCAACCACAGAGAGACCAGGCCGGCATCCACGTAATTGAGGGCCTTGATGGCCACGTCAAAGTTGTGCCACGTGATCTCAGAGGGGATCCACACCACGCTGGGGTTATACATATCCGACTCGGGGCGTAGGGAGTAGCTGATCATATAGAGCAGCTGGAACAGCACCACATAGCTCAGGGCCAGCAGGAAAAAGTACCGCACAAAGTTGACAAAACCTCTTGTCAGGTTCTTTCTGAGCAGGACAGATTCCTCAGGACGGAGCGTGCCGTTAAATAATTTTTTTAACACTCTTAATCACCTCACATGCATGGCTCCGTCAGGTAGCCCACTTGGAAAATACTGCCTTCTGGAGGAACAGAATGACCAGACCCAGAATGGCGCCGACCAAAGCAAAGTACACCCACAGCATGGCAGCACTCTGATCGTAGATCTGCTGCTGCATCGCCGTATAAGCCTGCCGCATAACGGTGTTGCTGGCGTCGGTGAACACCTCGATGGCCGTAAAGACGATGACCAGGATGGTGGTACCGCTCAGCATGGGGAAGGTCACGTACCAGAACTCCTCCCACTTGTTAGCGCCCTCTACGCGGCATACCTCGTACAGCTGCTCGGGGATGGACTGCAGACCGGAGATGAACAGAACGATCTGCACACCGCAATCCCAAAACAGGTCGAAGATGCGGTTAACGAAGTCCACCAGGAAATTCGTGATCTCCTTAGATAGGTGCATACCTTGCAGGATGGCGGTCACGTCGATGCCGTTGGTGGACATCTCCGCGCTGCCGCTACGCATGGCCTCGGCCGTGGCATCACCCTGGATGTAGGTCATAACCACGCCGGTGGCAATGATAACAGGCAGGAAGAAAATGGAACGGAACACGATACGACCCCTGAACTTCTGATTGAGCAGAACGCCCACGATCAGACTCAGAGCCACGACCAGCGGAATGGAATACGAGAAGGATATCAATGCGTCATACAGATTATCCACGTATTTAGCCGATTCGAAGAAAATGTACCGGATATTGGCCAGGCCCACAAACTCTGTGTCAAAGTTGGTGTCACCGATACTCACCTTGGAGAATACGAATATCAAGGACTGGACCACCGGAATCAGGAAGAAGATAATGAAACCAATCACCCACGGCAGGATGAACATGCGTCCATACATTCTCTTTTTCTGGCTGAAATCTTTTAATGATTTTTTCATTGTCACACTCACCTGCCTTCTCAACCGTACACAAAGTCATTGGCGGGAATCGTACCCAAAGGCGAATCCATCTCGGCATCGGTGTAGTTAACGTATACCTCCACGCCGTTTTCGAAGCAGGTATAGGACATGCCGTCCGCCTTTACGTACTGGGTAATGGGCTGGTTGCCCACCTGTGCATGGAGTTCGCGGCTCCGCTGCACCATATCGGCAATGCTCTCCTTCCAATCCGCATAGCGGCTGGAGACGTACGCCGTATCCTGCTCGTGCTGGATATCGTCGTGGAGGGTATCGCACAGGGTGAACTGCAGGGTCATACCCGTGGCCACCGCCTGCAGATACGCATCGTCAATATTGATCGCCGTATTGATAGAGGGCGAGGTCAGAGCCTTATAGCCCTGGAATACCAGAGAATAGAAGGGAATCTCCTGGCTCAGCGAGCTGAACTTGGAGGTGTAGAGGGGGGTCTCCACCACATAATCCGCATACAGCGCGGCGTAGTCGTTGGCGTGGGTGGCAACCACCTTCAGTTCATTGTCGGTACAGGACTGCAGCATCGCCTGCACGTCCTCCGCCATATGGGACTTTTCCGTATACCGGACATCTCGGTAATCGCCGTACGCCGTCTTGGTCAGACTGGCGAAGGAAACAGCGCCAAAGTTCAACTTCTTGGCAGAGGCAATCGCCTTATCCATGGCGCCGGCCAGCTGGCTGCGGCCCAGGTAATACCAGAAAGTGCCGTAGTTGTTTTCAACGGCGGTGTTGAGCACATAGGTGCGCTCTTTCACCTTCAGGGAGGACAGACTGTGGGCGGCTGCGTTGTTAGCCCGATAGCCATTGCCATTCTCATTGAACAGCACCAGGTCATAGTCCATGGCCAGCACGATGTCGTTCTTGGCCGCAAACTCCTGCAGCTGGGTCCAGGCCTTTTTATTGCCCACCTTCTTGGAGGCGGCAAATCCGCCGCCTACGGTGGTGCTGGCAAGACCGCCCTCACCATAACCCAGCAGGGTGATCAGCATCTTGTCGCCGTCCACCAGTGCCAGCAGCTCTTCGGAGATGGCCTGGGTCTGCGCCAGGGAGGTGGTCACAAAATCCTTCTTATACGGAAGACCGAAGAAGGAATCGCTGACCTGGGTAGAGCCTAGGAAGCTGACAGACAGAGCCGGGGTCTCCCCCACTGTCTCGGTGAGGAAGCCTCTCTCCTGAAGATAGGCGCGATACTGATTAGCCATACCGATGTAGGTGTTATCCTCACGCAGCGGCATGTATTGCACAGACAGATACTCCGCATCCGACACGGAATTGCCGTAGCGGGCAGAACTCATCTGGTTGTTGGACATATTGCTGTACAGAACCTCTTCGCGGCCCCGGATGCGGAAGGAAGCATACGCATTGGAATACCCAATGTCTGTGCTGCCGACTTTGGCATTGATGCGGGCGCTCTCTTTGCCACCCTCGATGATGGCCAGCATACCGGTATCGCCATTCTTAACGCCGAAGACCGGCAGCGCAACCTGGTGCTGACGGCGCTTGACCATGGTGACCGGTTCAGCCGGATCCTCGCCGTATACCGCCTCAGAATAGACGGTGGGCTGGTTGAGGGGCTGCACATCGATCAGAGCGCCGCCGCCGGAGGGAACCATAAAGTAGGAGTCGCTGTCATTCGTAGCGGACACCATAAACGGTGCCAAGGCGATCTCGTAAATGCGGTGGTCGTCCTCCTGGAGGCCATCCATGGGAACGCGGATCTCCAGACCGTTTTCACACAGAACGTACTCCAGCGTAACCGCCAGGCGAATGTTCGGGAAGGAGTAGGTGACGCTGACGCCGTTCTCAATGGGCTTGCTGGTGATGGCGTCGCGGCTGATGCATCCATCCACAGCCGTCACCTCGTAGGGATTACCCTTATCTGCGTCGATATAGGTAATTACCAGAGGCGAGTTGAGCTGGTTCTCTGCATTGTAATTGTCACTGCCACCGGCAGCATAATAGTCGTAGGGGGTGGTGGAATGGAAGATGCCGGTTTGCATATCCCACAGGATGGCGCACTGTCTGCCATCGTCCCACCACAACTGGAAATTCTCGTTTTCGGCTATGGCGCCCTCGAAATAAGAGTACCGCTCCGAGCCGATTTCTTCATTATACGGAGCTATCGTGGATTGTACCTTCGGAGCACATCCGGTCACCACCATCGGCAACAAGAGCAGCACCGCTAGGCACAGACAGCTGATTTTACGTTTTGTCATGTGAACGCTCTTCCTTTCTTTGCCGATTGGCTCATCGTAGTTTGATTTCGTTGAACAGGCCGATGAAGAACATGATAAACTGCTGGGTCAGCAGGGTGACCGAGAAGATGACAAAGGCTGCCAACAGCATGCACAGAACACTCAGCAACGCCATGCCCATAGCCTTGAAAAAGCTATACTCGTGAACCACCGTCATACCCAACAACAGCAGCAGCACCGTGTAGATACCCATAATGGTGCCCAGCAGACCGAAGGTGGAGGTGCTGGTGGCGGGGATCAGGTGCGAGGCCACCACAAACACCACCGAGAAGGCGATCATGGGGGTCATACAATAGGCCGACATAGTGAAGACCTCTTTGAGAGTGCCCTTACCGTCGCTCAGAATGCAGATGGCCCAGTTGACGATCACCCACAGCAGCAGCACGCCCACCGAACCCAACAGGGTGTACAGGGCGTTGTAGTTGGACGTGTCGGTGATGACGTACATAAAGCCGCCATACAGGTCCTCGGATACGCTGGCGAGATAGTACACCACGATAAACAAAATCGCCAGACCGATGGAGGTGTTCTTCTGATACTTAAGGGACTGGAATGCCTGGAAGGGATGGAACGGCACCATCAGCGCCGTACGCAGCTTGGCATTCTTGATCTCGAACAGCTTGCGCTTTTTGGACAGCACCAGCAGAGCGGCAACACCGCCCACGGCCGCCAGGCACAGCAGGAAGATCCACCAGAAATTGCGGGACAGATAATCCTTTTGCACCACCTCAAAGGCCTGAGCGTAGGTCTGCTGATCGTTGCCCTGCTTGGCGTACTGCATAGCCTCTTCGTAGTTGCCCAAAGAGAGCATCGCCTTGCCAAGGCCTTCATAGGCGCGCTGGTTGTTGGCATCCAGCTGCAGGATCTCCTTCCACAGACCCATGGCCGCCTCGTATTCGCCGTCCATGGTCAGCAGCTCAGCTTCCTTGTACAGCTTTCCGTAGTCCGTAAGATTAAACACCGTAACGGAGCCCAACACGAAATCCAGCACATACAGTTTTTCGCCATCGCAGGCAATGGAGTTCGGGGTAACGAAGGTACCCACCTGATTGCCTTCGCTGAAGCCGGTGGCAAAAGCGGAGATCATACGGCACTCCTCGTCGAACACAAAGACACGGCTGCGTCCGCTGTCTATGGCGTAAATGAAGCCCTGGGGATCCACCGTAATGCCGTAGAAGATCAGCGAATACTGATAATGCTTGTGCCAGTAAACACCGGGATTCTCACCAAAGTTGATGGTATCCGCACTGGCGGAGGTAAAGCCGAACTTGTGGTCCAGGGTCTGGTTGCCGTTGAGGCCCAGACGCTTGATCTGTCCGGTACCGGTACCGGACAGGGTGTACAGCATACCCTTGCGGTCCACCGCAATATCCGAGATCTCCGCAGGCAGTGTTTTGATCTGCTGGTCGTTCTTTTCATTGGACATAAACAGACCGGTGATCCAACCCTTGACGGTGCTGAGGAAGGACTGCTCGACCACATAAGAGCCGTGGAAGCCCAGGAACTCGTAGGTATCGCTATACACCAGCATACCGTAGTAGCAGCCCTCGCACACCACGTAGAGATAACCCTTGTTATCCATCGTGATGCGGACGGGACGGTACTCCAGTTCATCAGGAACACCGATGCCCTCGGGCTTTACAAGGGTACGCAGCACATCGCCATACCGGTTGCACACCAGAACACGCTTGTTATCGGTGTCCGCGATGAAGATCTCATCATCGGCGGATATGTACATACCGGTGGCACCCTTAAATTCCAGTTCTTCACCCTCCAGTACCACGGAGGTGATCTCGTCGGTGAGGGTGTAGCCCTCGGTCTCGACGATCAGGATACGGCTGTTGCCGCTATCCAGAATAAACAACTCGCTGCCGTCCTTAGACAGGCAGACAAACTCGGCGTCTCTGAGCGATTCGGTGCCCAGAGTATCGCCGTTGATCTGACGATCAGATTCATACATAGCACGCATGGGAACGGCATCGTAACGATTCGGGCCCTCCCAATAGGTATAGGAATAATACGGAACATCGTCCATATCGGCCGCCGACACGGTGCAGGTACCAAGCATAAGCAGTGCCAACACCAGGGCAACCACCCGCCGCAAGGTCTTTGCGTGGGTACGGATGTTTTTGTTGTGTATCATCCCGGCGCTCCCCCTTTCATTTTTCTGCTCATTACTCATCATATCAATCCTTCATACCAGCCGAGCTCATGGTCTCCATAACATTGGACTGAGAGACCAAATACACAGCAATGGGAGGTATCATCAACAACACCGTGGCGGCCATAACGCTACCGGAACGGGCGATACCGCTGGCAGCGATCTGGTTCATGGCCACAGGCAGCGTCTTCAGACTTTCGCTGAAGATGGTGCCGCTGGGCTGAATCGCCCAGGCATCACGGAATGCGAACAGAGCCAGAGTCAGCCAGGCCGGCTTAACCAGCGGCATAACCAGGTTCCAGAAGATACGGTAGTAGCCGGCACCGTCCAGCAGTGCCGCCTCCATCAGGGCCTTGGGCACACTGACGTCCATATACTGCTTCATCAGGAACACGCCGGTGGTGGATTGCAGTGCCGGCAGTATGTACACCCAATAGGTGTCGATGATGCCCAGCTTGGAGAAGATGATGTACTGGGGGATACCCAGAGTATAGCCGTTGAACAGCAGAGCCACCTGAACACCCCAGAAAACGGTGGAGATGAACTTGTGCTTGCAGTTGGACAGCGTAAAGGCCGCCATACCGGCGATGAGGATATGACCCACGGTGATGGCTACGCTGATGAACAGGCTGTTAAAAGCGTAGCGGGAGAAGGGTACCTGCAGATTGTCCAGCAGGCTGGGCAGGACCGTGTAGTTGTGCATCGTGGGACGGGTAACAAAAAACTTGGGCGGGAACGCCAACAGCTCATCCAACGGCTTAAAGGAGGTGACGATACTGTAGATCAGCGGCAGCACCATAAACAGGCCGGCCAGCAGCAGCAGCGACACAAAGATGATGTTGGCGGCGGTGGAGCGCGTAAAGCGTTTGTAGCTCTTCTTTTTGGCTACTTTCAGTCTCAGTTTTCTTTCTTTCATAACACGCTCACCCCCCTTAATCCTTAGATACAAGCAAGCGGCCGATGCCCAGACGCACGATCATCATCATAGCGAACAGGAACACCGAAAGGGCCGATGCATAACCCATATCGAAACGGACAGTACCCACGTCGGTGATGTGGGTCAGGATGGTCTCGGTGGAGTGGTTGACGCTGGGGAAGCCGGTCAGCGTGGTAGCGATAGAGCTGATGGAGAAGGTGGCCTGCACCTGCATAACCGCGCTGAACAGCAGGATGCTCTTCATAGAGGGAACGGTGATGTACCACAGCTCCGCCCAGCGGTTGCGCACGCCGTCGATGGCGCCCGCCTCGTACAGGGACTCATCCACGTTGTTCAGACCGGCGATATTCGCCAGGAAGGAGATACCCATACTCATCCACAACTGAACGATCATAACGATGCCAAAGGCATAGTTGGGATCGCGGAACCACTGGATGGGGTCGGTGACCAGGCCCATGGACAGCAGCAAACTGTTGATGTAGCCGTAGCTGTCACCGCTGAACATGATCTGCCAGATGAAGTAACCGTTACCCACCAGAGCCGGCGAGTAGAACAGGAAGGACAGAACACTGCGGGTCTTGGGTCCAAACTCGTTGATCATCCAGGCCAGCATAAAGGCCAGGGCGAAGCTGATGGGACCGGTGACCACGGAGAACTTCAGCGTGTTGGCAACGGCAATGGGAAACTCGTAGTCGTTGATGAACATACGCAGATAGTTGTCCAGACCTATAAAGGAAGGAGTATTGACCACGTCGTAGTCAAAGAAGCTCAGCACCACGGAGGCGCCAATAGGAATAATGGTGAACACCAAAAACAGAATCAGGAACGGAAGAAGCATCACCACAAAGGGTGCACGCAACGCATCCTGAGCAAAGCTGACACGCTTTTTATTCCGCAAGCGGCCTTGCGCATCTACCTGTGCTTTCATTTGTTCTCCTCCTTCCCTTTATCCTTATACTGTTCAATCTTGCTGGTGATCTCCGCATCCGCGACCTCGCCCCACTTCTTCATCATATCCTTGGGGTTCTCGTTCATGGACAGTACGTTCCAGAACGCCTGGTCAATGGCGCGGGATACATAGTAGCCGCCGGGGATCTCGGCGATCTCTTCTATCTTGTTCCACTGGGACAGCAAGGTCTCGCGGGAGTTCTTGCCCCAGTCCAGCTTCAGGGTGGCCTCTACATTGGCCGAGGTGTAACGGCCGGCCACACCCAGGATGGATTCGATATCCAGTGCATAGCGGTACTGGGTATCCTCACGCATCCACCATTTCAGCAGCTTCCAGGCCGCCTCTTTGTTCTCGGACAGATCCAGGATCATGCAGGCGTTGCCGAAGCCGGCCTGGGAATTGTCGATGGTGCCGTCCTCCTTCAGCGTACCGGGGATCTCGGCCATCTCCCAACGGCCCTTGATCTCGGGGGCTGCGGCGTCCAGCGTGCTGAACTGAGCATAGGACTGAATGGCCAGCGGCACCAGACCGATGCGGAAACGGTTGAAGAAGCTGTACTCCTTAGGCAGGTTGTACATGGTGTAGTAGTCGGTCCACTCTTCGAAAGCACGGATAACGTCCGGCTCGTTGAAGGAGGTGCCGGTCTGATCGGCATTGTACAGAGACAGATCCTTCTGCATCAGCAGAGTGGGGAAAATGTTCAGCGAGGCCACACCGCCGTTGGTCTGCCAGATATCGGTCAGCGCCGCATACGGCAGACCGACCTGCATATTGTTGAGCATCAGGATGCTGGCCACGTCGATGAACTGGTCCCAGGTCTTGGGAACCTCCAGGCCATACTGCTCAAAGATGTCGGTGCGGTAGAACATCATATAGAACTGCTGGGTGGAGGGCAGGCCGTAGACGCCGCCATCGTAACGGTACGGCTCATCCGCACCCTCTACGAACCAGCCGGCCACTTCCTCATAGTCCGCAAACTGGGACAGATCCACCAGGGCGCCACGCATAGCCAGGTTGACCGGCGTGGTACGGGAGTCGGACAGGCTGCAGTCCGGGCCGTTGCCGGACATAATGCCCTGCAGCAGCGACGCATTAGTCATACGCACCGTGACGCTGATGTTGTGCTCGGGAGTGAAACTGCTGTTGATCAGAGAGTTGAGCACCAGGGTCTGGTCACGGGACCAGTTGACCCAGATGGTCAGGTTCTCCTGGCCCTCCACGCCCTCGGCGGTATTATAATCCAGCATAAAGGAGGCCATAAAGCGCTGAGTGCTGAACACCAGCCGCTGGCCAAAGCCGGCGGTGGTCCGCTGGCACTCTGCGCCGGGGGCAGTGAACACCAGCGCATCGATATCCAGCGCCATGTTCTTCATTTCCTGCAGGTGGGCACTCAAGCTGGAATAGCAATCGTAGTAGTTGCCCTTATAGTTCTGAGCCTCGTACTTCTTTTTGAGCATCCGCTCCAGCACGATGTTCATCTTTTTGAGCATGGCGGCGCTGTCGTCGATGTTCTTGTCATCGGTGCGGCGCTCGTCGATCATCTGGGCCATCTCGTCATAGAGTGCCTGCATCCGCTCCTCCAGATCCGGAACACGAGAGAACAGGTCGTAGTCGCGGCCCTTATCCGGGGTCTCGCCCACGATGGCGATGATGTCGCGGTACATATTACCCAGACGGAAAACCACGTCCTCCATCTGAGCGCTGTAGGCGTTCATCTGGCCAAGGGTAACGGTCAGGGACAGATCGTTAGGTCCCTGCTTCAGGTACACCAGGATCTCCTGATCATCGGCCAGGGTGTCGCCGAACTGCCAGCTGTTCTTGTAGAAGAAGGGAACACTGGCCTGCTCCGCATACTGGGTCTCGCCATTGACCTTCAGGCTGCGGAAGGCGGCGGCGTTGATCAGATAGTTCTGGCGGAAGTGGAAGCCCACCTTGTACAGGCCCTCCGCGGGGGCATCGACGGTCCAGGTGATGGTCTCGTTGGGCATGGACCAGTTGCTGCCGCCGATGAAGTTGACCCGCTGCAGGAACGCATCCGCAGGCTGCACACCGGGGTTGCTGTTATCCGAAAGACCGATGAGAGAACGGTCGCTCTTATAGGTGGCGTCTTCCGCCTCGATGAAAAACTCGCTGCCGGTATAGTTGGGGATACCGGCGGCCTGCCACACCTTCAGCTGTTCCTCCAGAGACAGCACCGTCTTGGGTGCCTCCAGGTGGATGGCATGCAGGGCAAAGGGCTCGCCATAGCACACCATAGCCATGGTGTGCTCGCCAGCCTCCAGGTACACGCACAGGTCCTCATTGATGAAGCCGTTCATGTCCCGCATGGGCTGCTTCTGAGCCTCGTAGAGCTCCTTTTGCTCGGCGGCAAACTCATTGCCATTGGTGTCGCTGCGGACATCGCCGTCGTCCACCCACAGACGGGGCAGCACAAAGCGCTCCGCCTCGGCAAAGGGATATTTGCCGTCCAGGACCAGACCGACCTCGATATCGGCACTGCTGCCCTCACGGCCCGTGTAGGTAAAGGCCACCTCATACCAGCCGGTGGCCGGTACAGTGATCTGCCAATAGGCAGCGCCCTCATCCAGGGTCCAGTACAGGCCGTCCTCGCCACGGGTGACCGCGTCATCCGTCTTGATCGCCTGCAGCGCATCGATCTTAATGTCGGCCGGTGCCTTATCTGCAGGCGCACCGTCCAAATACTCCGTGTACTCTACGTCTGCTGCAGCTATGTCGGTATTGAGGAACGCATCCCCGCCCACATCGCCGCCGATGGCACCGTCGGTGACAACGGAATCATCCGTCACCGGTTCGGCCGCCACCGGGAAAGCCAGCAGCTGGCACAGCATCAATGCTGCGCACAGAGCCATTCCAAAGCGTCTCATCGTCTACAACTCACTTTCTTCTAAATTTTCGCTTATTACGGGAAGATCGCCTATCAAAGGCGTTGATACAGTTCTAAAGGTCCGCTCACAGACGAACCGAGAAAGCAAAGGCGATCTGCTTCTCGTTCAAGCGGAAATCCCAGGCCAGCTCCGGACCACAGGATTGGGAGCCCACACCGGCATTGCGGTAATCGATCCGCACGTAGGTGGCATTGGAGGCGCCGATCTCATCAATGTGAGTGGCCTTATCCAGCTGCAGGATCGAATAGGGGGATACGTTGGCCTCAAAGGAGGTATCCGCCGCCTCAAAGGTCAGGGCATCCACCGTCAGGGTGCGGACACCCGCGTGGTTGCCGTGCTCCTGGGGCATGATGTAGGGCACATACTCCGCCTCGGCGGTGCTGTCAAACCAATCCAGCTCCACGTGGTGGCACATATCGCAGTAGTTCTCCCACGGGCCACGGCCGAAGTAGCGGAAGGGCAGATTCTTTTCCCGCAAGGGGAAGACAAAGCCGAACCGGGGCAACCAGAAGGCATCCTCGCGGACCTCCGCCGCCACCGACCAATCCATACTGCCGTCGTCGAACACGTCCACCGTCAGGGTGTACCGCAGCAGCGGCAGACGGGACACGCCCGCCAGACTGCTCTTGGTGACGATGCGGCCGTCGGCGACGTTCACCTCGTACACCTTGTGGAACATACGATCCAGGTTTTCGGCCCGGAACTGGTCTACATATTTCCAGTTGGAACTGATGTGCATCTCGTTGTCAATGACCGCCCGATACACCGACAGCTCGGTGGGCGCCGCCAGCAATTCCCGTCCGTCCACCACCAGGCTGTCGAACTGGCCCAGCTGCTTGGAGAAGGCATAGGCAAACCGCTCTCCCTTGGCATAGATGTGGAAATCATCCTCGGTGAGCTCGGCACAGGCACGGGTCACCTTATCCCGCAGGATCGGGACGGGGGCCTCCTGCTGTAGCTGTGCAAAGACGGTGCCGTCCGGCTCGCACAGAGCCACGGTAATCGTGCAGCCCAGCCGGCAGGAAGCCGGGAAGGCGGCGTCCGGCGTAATGACCGCCGTATCGTAGGGGGCGGCATCCACCGTCAGGGTCTTTTCTTCGAGCACGTTGCCGTCCACCCGCAAGGTGTACCGCAGCAGCTTTTCGTTCAGGTTGGTAAAAGCATACCAGTTTTTGACGGTGATCTTACCGTCCTCGTAAGTAAAGCGGAAGGGCGAATAGGTGGCCGCGATCTCCCGGGTGCCGGCCTTGATGGACCGGTCATGGAAGGTCATGCCGTCGCAGCAGAAATTACCGGAATGGGTCAACTCCTCGGGGAAGTCGCCGCCGTATTTGGGCACGCCGTCCACAATGACCGTGTGGTCGGTCCACTCCCAGATACAGCCACCCACCAGTGCCGGTGCGGCCAGGATGCGCTCCCAGTATTGCCACACATCGCCAGGGCCGTTGCCCATAGAGTGGGAATACTCGCAAAGGAAAACCGGCTCGCCCTCGGTTCCCTCCTGGACCAAGCGGTCCAGCTCCGGCAGGCCTGGATACATCCGGGAGTAAACGTCCAGCTCGAAGATGTTGGCCGCCGAGGCACCCTCGTAATGGGTCAGGCGGTCGTCCTCACGTCCGGCCAGCCAGCGGAGCATCGCCCGGTGGTTGTCTCCGTAGTCGCTCTCGTTGCCCAAAGACCAGAAGATGATGGAGGGATGGTTCTTATCCCTCTCTACGGCCCGGGCCATACGCTCCACAAAGGCATCCTCCCACGCCGGGATGTTGGTCAGCGACCCCTCGGTCTTACCGAAGAATCCGTCGTGCTGGTTGGGGAAGCGGTTGATGGAGCCGTGAGCCTCCAGATCGGTCTCCAGCACCACGTAGAAGCCCATCTCGTCACACCAATCCAGGAACCGGGGGGTGGGCGGATAGTGAGAGGTGCGGATGGTGTTGATGTTGAGTTTTTTCATCAGACGCAGATCGGTGAGAATCTCCTCATCGGTCATGGTCCAGCCGCCGGTGGGCGACGTGTCGTGGTGGTTAACACCCCGGAACTTGACCGGCTGGCCGTTGATCAGTACCTCACGGTCGGGAGAGATTGCGATACTGCGCAATCCGGCGCGGCGACGAATGGTCTCGCCGGCACACTGGATCTCGATTTCGTATGTATAGGGCTTTTCGGCGTTCCACAGGATGGGATCCGGCACCGGCAGCAGCACCTCGTCCCCCTCAGCCTCGGCAATCACCTCATAATCGATCAGCCGTGCCGTAAAAGGCTTATCCGCCTTGACCCGGAAGGCTTTGTTATCCACCGAGGTGATGGACAGGTCGTGCAGGTGTCCCACAGGACGGAATAGCAGATATACATCCCGGAAGATGCCGTTATGCCGAAAGGCGTCCTGGTCCTCCAGATAGCTGCCGGCACACCATTTCCACACTAGGATCCGCAGGGTGTTCTCCCCCGCCTTGACATACGGCGTCAGGTCAAACTCCGCCTGCAGACGGCTGCCCTGGGTGAATCCCACCTCGGCGCCGTTGACCAACACCTTGGCACAAGAGGAAACGCCCTCCAGCACCAAATAGGTCTGCCGCTCTGTATCCTCCACCCGGAAGGTGCGCTGGTACCAGCCGCAGGGGTTGATATCCGGCACATAGGGCGGATCAAAGGGATAGGGATAGCACACATTGGTGTAGTTGGGGTGGCCGTACCCCTTCATCTGCCAGCAGGAGGGCACCTCAATGGTGTCCCACACCTCCGGCTCGGTAGCAGCGTCGCCGTTTTCGAAATACTTGAACTGCCACTCGCCGTTGAGCAGCACAGCGGCGTCCTCTCCCTCCGGGATGTAAAAGCTCCGGGGCGGCATGCGGTTGGCAGACAGGCGTGTCAAATCTTCGTAAAAGCGCATTGTTATCACCTCGTTCAGGTTCGTCCGTGGACCCAAAGACCCACACTACTTCACAGTTACCTCAATTTTACAGAGTTTCTACGTTTTTTTCAATAGCATTTCTGCGCATATAATATAATTATTTAATGATTTTATGGACCATGGCCAATTTCAACAAAACTTTTCATCTGTTTTTGGAAATATTGTATGTTGCCGTTTTTTCAGCGTCTTCATCGTGCTTTGAACACTTTGCACAAGTATTTTGATCAAAATTTGGTGAAACCGATGTCAAAAAGCCGTCGTTTTTTGAGACCAAAAACAGGCCAAAATCTTCTTTTGCGCATGGTTCTTCGTTGGCTATTTTTCACAAAATACACTCCGCATTTATATAACCTTTCAACGATTTTATTCGTTATTCTTGCATTATTTACCGGCGTCTGTTATAATAAAAATAAGGTATACATTATATGAAACAAGGCGAGGAGAATTCTTATGATATTATATTTTGTCCGTCACGGCGAGCCGATTTACGACCCCGATTCACTGACCCCTCTCGGCCACGAGCAGGCCAAGGCCCTATCCAAGCGCTTTCTTATCCACGGTCTGGACCGTGTCTACGTATCCTCCTCCACCCGGGCCAGACAGACCGCCCAGCCCACCTGCGACCTGCTGCGCATCGAGCCCGTCGTCTGCGACTGGGCGCACGAGGCTAAAGCGTACGCCGATTTTCACGCCAAGGACGAAAACGGCAAAGAGGGCTGGATCCTGGAATCCGCTCCTATGCTGGAAAAATTCTCCGACCCGGAGGTGCTGAAACTGCGGGATAAATGGTATACCCACCCCTATTTCGAGGGCACCGGCTACGATGCCGGCGTGCAGCGCATCAACACCGAGGTGGACAACCTGATGCTGGAGCTGGGCTATCGTCACGACCGGGAGAGCGGTCGCTATTACCAGGTGGGCGAGCCCCCCAAGCGGGTGGCCATGTTTGCCCACTATGGCTTTGGTATGGCGTTTCTCAGCAGCGTGCTGGACATCCCCTACAACGAGTTTTTGCCCCGCTTCAACATCGGCCTGACCGGTATGACCGCCATTCTGTTCTACCATCACAAAAACGGTATGGTCATCCCTCAGGTATTGCAGCACGCCGGCGACGGTCATCTGTATCGGGAGGGACTGCTGCAGAGCAATTTCTGATCATAGCTAAGGATGTGTACAACTATGAAGCTTATCGGCAGTGATTTTGACGGCACCCTCAACCACGGGGGCATTGACGAGGAAAAGCTGCAGGCCATCCGCCACTGGCGGGCAGCCGGCAACAAGTTCGGTGTGGTCAGCGGCCGCGGCCCGGATTTTGTAAAGGAGCTTAAAGAGAAACTGGGAGACCAGTTCGACTTTTTGATCAGCTGCAACGGCGGCATCATTGCCGATGCCGATGGAAACGAGCTGCACTCCGCCATCTGCGACACCGTTTCCATAGAGGAATTCTGTCGGGACGTATACCGTTGGGGCGGTCAGGTGGTTGACTTCTTGGACGATCGGTATTTCCGCATCGGTTGCGACCGGTCGGTCACCGAGCCCTACGACTATTTGGTGGACGACCTCCCCCCTATCACCTTCTTTTACAAGCTCTGTATGGCCTGCAAAAGCCCCGACGAGGCCCGTGAGATGGCGGAGAAGATCCGTGAAGCCTACGGCGACCGGGTGTATGCCATGCAGAACTGGAGCATGATCGACATCGCCCCCGCCGGCGTCAACAAGGCCTCCGGTCTGCGGTGGCTGGCTGACCATTACGGCATCGCCGAGGAGGATATCATCACCGTGGGCGACTACGACAACGACGCGGATATGCTTCGGGAGTTTGCCTCCTCCTATGCCATGGAGAACGGCAACGAGTACGTCAAGAGCATCGCCACCTACACCACCCCGTCGGTGACCGACCTCATCCGCAAGGAGATGCAGCGGTAAGTACATACGTAACAAGCAAAAAGCCAACCTCACCGCAACGGTGAGGTTGGCTTTTTGCGTTCATCTTACGGATTGAGGGGCGGATACACGTCGTCGGTGTCGGCCGCCAGCCGCTGACCCCAGAACCGGGCAATGGTCTTGGGGATCTGCACGTTCTCGATGGTCTTGCCGTCAAACAGCTCGCCGCCCACGCCGTAGGCGAACACCGGCACGTCCTGCGGGGTGTGATCCCCCGTGGTATAGGTGAAACTGCTGCCGTTCTGCTGCAGACCGCCGGTCTCGTGGTCGGCGGTGATGATCACAAAGGTCTCCGGGTGGTAGAAGGCATATTCCATAAACAGACCGATGGCCTGGTTAAAGCGCACCAGCGCCTTAAAGGTCTTTCCCGCGTCGTTGCTGTGGCTGTGCTTGTCGATGTGGGCCTCCTCATACATCAGGAAAAAGCCCTTATCGTTCTCGGACAGCTTAGTCAGAGTCTTCTGTACGTTTTCCTCCAGGAGCTCCATACCGTACACATTGTAAAAATCATACTGACAGCTGATGATGGTGCCGTACCGATCCACCAGCTCCCCTTGGGAGGTATAAAGCTGATTTGAATCGTTGCGGCTGTTAGCGTGGGCAGAGAAGCCGCCGGGGGTAGCGCCGATGGGGCTCTCGGTGGACATAACCGCCGTGGCCATGCCCAGCGAGCCGGCCAGCTCGGTCAGAGAGAGCAGATCGTTCTTATCCTTATCCCGACCTACGCGGCCGTTGGTGGTCTTGTAGCCGGTGGCAAGAGCGGTAGCCGCCGCCGCACTGTCGGTGGTGCCGGACAAGGAGTTGGTGCGGGCAAAGCCTGCATAGGGGAAGCTGTAGCCGTAGAAAGCCTTCTCCTCGTCGCTGTAATCCGTACTAACATCCGCACGGAAGCCTTCGAACAATTTGGTTTGATTGACACCCATACCGTCACCGATAAGGAAGATGTAATTCTTGGGAGCTTTGACAACAGGCTCGCACACCGTTGCCGTTGTGGGCACGGAGGTAGAGGCGGTCTCGCCGGTGATATAGGTCTGGATGAAATAATAGGCCGCCGCCGCAATGACGAAATAGTCGCCCTCCATAGCCACGTGGCCGTCAGTGGCCATCAGCGAAAACTCCATACCCTGGGTGTCGGCATCCAGCGTCTTGGAGATGCTGCGGTTGGTCTCACCCACCACGATCTCATGGGCAAAGGGGCCGTCCTCAGAAGCATCCGATACCATCTCCAGCCGGACACCGGTGCGCTTTTGAATCTCATCGCAGATATAGGCGGCGGCACGTAAGGTGTAATCCAGAGCATAATCGGCAATCACCACCGTATACTCGGACAGGCTAACACCGTTGAGCTTTGCCTTGGACTGGGTCTTCGTGGTGGTCTGGGCAGTGGTCGTGGTGGTGGTGGTCACCTTGGTGGTGGTGGTAGTGGTCACTTTGGTGGTAGTGGTCACTTTGGTGGTAGTGGTCGCTTTAGTGGTGGTGCTGCCCTTAGTGGGGGTCTGGGTGGTGGGCTTTACCGTGGTGGTATTCGTCCCGGACACATCCGTCGTGGTGGTGTCGGCCGACACGTCGCCGGTGGCCGTATTGTCCACAGACAGGTCCTCGGTGGTGGTCGTAGTCCCCTCCGTAGTGGTGGTGGATAGGTCTCCCATCGGTGCAGAAACCGGGTCGGATACGTCCCCCTGCGGTTTGCCGCAGCCCACGCAGCAACACAAAAGCATCACCGCAGCCAAAATAAAGGCGTACATTCTTTTCATACGAGCATCCTCCATTTTACTGTTTTAAGAGAGCGGTGGTCGTTACCGCCGGGATCACCGCCCATCTCCTTGTCTTTCTATACTATAGCAGGAACAGCGGCATCCTGTCAACGAAAACGAAAAAAAACGGTGGAAAGTTGCACAACTTCCCACCGTTTTCAACACTTTTACACAGATCAGTATTGTAGCGCACCGTTCTTATCAAAGGTGTACTTTTTGCCGCCGATGGTGATCGTACCGGTGACCATATAGCCGCCGGAGTTGATGTAATACCGCTTGCCGCCGTCCTCAACCCACTGGCTGTACACCATCCGGCCATTCTGGTCCAGATAACACCAGCCCTGGGAGTCCTTCTGCCAGGCGTTGACCTTGCAGTAGCCGTCACCGCCTACGTAGCACCAGCCCTTACTGTCGGCGATCCACTGATTGGTGGCCATCCGGCCGCTGGCATCCAGGTAGCACCAGCCCTTGCTGTCCGCCACCCACTTATTGGTGACGCAATAGCCGTCGCCGCCTACGTAGCACCAGCCGACGCTATCCTTAATCCACTTGTTGGTGGCCATGCGGCCATTACCGTCCAGGTAGCACCAGCCCTTGCTGTCCGCCACCCATTTATTGGTGACGCAATAGCCGTCGGCGCCCAGGTAGCACCAGCCGACGCTATCCAGTACCCATTTGCTGGTGACCATCCGGCCGTTGCCGTCCAGGTAGCACCAGCCGTTGCTGTCCTTGCGCCACTGATTGGATACCATATATCCGCTTTCGTCCAAATAATACCAGCCGCCATCGGACTTGATCCATTTGGAGATCGCCGGATAGTGATTCTGATAGTACATCCAGCCATCCTCGGTCTCATGCCAACCAAAGAAATCATCCTCGTAAGCACTCCCATTTTCCGCCTCGAAGAATCGGATATTATCCAGCCACGCCGCACCGCCGTCGTCAATAACAATGATACCGATACGCGTGAATGATTCCGTATTAAACGCCATCACCACTGAAAACCAATCCTCGCCGAAGACGTCTGTGTCAAAATCAAACTCCACGATGGATTGAGGACCGTTCTTTCTGCCGTTTACCAATCCTATTCGCCCAGCGCCATTTTCCAGCACCTTGATATCCGCTGAGAATACATAGTTGGTGTTGGGCTTGACGTCGATCCACTTAGTGTAATAAAAACCCCAAGTCTCCTCCGAAGCGGTATACTGCATAACTCCGCCATGCTCCGCGTCGGAGTCTACCATTTGCAAAAATCCGTTTTTCCACGCGATACCCGTCTGCCAATAATCGGAGTCGGTCTCTTCCATATTCACGTTCCCCGTCAGACTATCCTCAGGATTGCAGGAACTGTACGCAAAATCAAAATACGGCTTTGCGTTGGCTCGCAGGTTGGGACTCACATACTTTACGCCTTCCGTATTTTTGTATAAGGCAAGATCGTCCACCCACATCTTGGATCCATATCCACACAAAGCGATAGTGATCTGCGTTTGCTCTCCGCTGTTAAAAACAACCGAGCGCAGGTGCCATTCATTATCCCAAGAAGTAGGATAAATCTGCTGATTCAAGCGGGAGGAACGAGCATAATCCCGATAGTACTCCCAATAAACCATATATTTACCCGTATCGGGGTCAACGACACCGATACTGCTGTGCGCCTCGTTATCGTCCGCTATATAGGCGCCCTTGACCCACGTGGAGAATACGTAATCCGTATTAGGCTCCACTTCCACCGTGAAGGAATACCAGGTTTCTTCGTCTATGGCAGAGGTGTCAAAATACAAACTCTTGTTACCGAAGCGGGTGGAGGCATCCTCGACCACTCGGATACTCGTATTCAGAAATGTATCTTTGTTCCACTGACCGCCCACAATCTCCTCAAAACTGCCGTTAACGATCAAGTTATCCGCCGCCGTATGCGGGCGGTTATTGATGGCTCCAAAACTGATCAACTTCGCAACATCTTTCGTAATACGGGGTAATTTATCTTTGCCCAGATCACCGACCTGTACACCGGAGGGGATCATCTCGCGTCTGTGAGCAAGATCCGCACCTGCTTTATTGGAGGGCGTCGACTCCACTTCATTACCCTTGCCGTCCCGCACCACAATTTTATACATATAACCGGATTTTGGCGCGGTTATATCCGTATAGACGCCCTTGCCATCCACATCCGTATACAGAGCAGGATCCACATTATCCAACAGCTTCTCCCAAGTTTTGCCATCGTCGGTGGAACGAAGCAGATCCATCGCGCTAGCCTGTCGGGCCGGGATCCACTGAACCTTACCACTGCCGTCGTTGCAGAATAGACTGGGTGTATCCAGCACCGTCTCCACACCTCGATACTCGTTGCGATAATCGGTCATATAATAATACAGGTCATACACGGTAGAGCGGAAATCTGTTTCGCTTTTTCCACCCTTTTTCTGCAAATAATGGGCACCGTCAAAATTATCCGGTAGGAAGCACCATTGGAAGCCTCCCATATACCCTTTATCCATCATATTCTTTCGAAAATTGACGAGAGTCTGAGTATATATGTCATCATCGATTTTACTGGCATCCGGATAATTATATTCAGCCAGAATCATGGGTGAGTCCACGCGATAATACGACATCTGAGCAACGCTGCCGCCTGCATCGTAACGATTACGGCCGGCCAGATCCAAATTAAGAGGGCCGTGCAGAGACAGGTTGTCCGAGTTGGCAGCCATAGTACGGGGCACACTCGGCAGTTCTTCCATAACCACTTCGTTGATAGCCGACAAGAAATAGGCATATTTCTCTTGCGTAGTGCCGTAATGAGCGCGACTTCCATCAAAGTGGTTGCCGATATCGCTATCGTTAATCTCGTTCTCCGGCTCATCGGCGATAGCCACCATCGCCACCACGTCAGGATACTCCGCCAATACCTTACACAGAGGGCGAACAAACCGCTCGGCATAGTGATCCGCCACCTGAGGATTCGCGATCATCTGGGTGATACGATGCCACCCATCTATGCCGTAATACTGAGGGCCGGACGAACAGTGGAAATACACCGTCCACAATATGGGCATCTTCACCTCACGGAAAATATCCAGCAGGCGACGAACGTTGACCAGATAATCCTCTTTAATGCCCACCACGTCAAAATTATCGTCAAAAACCACACCTTCTGCAAAGGCAGAGCCCGCATAAGCCACCATATTGTAGCCCATCGCTTTTAGGTTATACACACTACGATAAACTAGGTCTGCTCCCTTCACATCGATTGCAGCTTCGCTCCACTGCGCCCCGTAATATAGAGTCATAGTTTCGTTAGCTGTCAAGTTGGCGCCACCGCTGCCATTAAACAGCCATGGGTACCAAATACCGTCCAGGAAGCCGTCTCGTTCCATAATCTGTTCCAACAGGGTCTTCTCTTCGCGCCAGGGAAGCACACCGTCCTTGGCCGCAAAAGTCGGCAGTCCCACGCTCAGAAGAAGCGCCGCGACACAAAGAAAGGCCATCCATTTTTTGAACATTTCAAACTCACACTCCTTTGTTTCAATATACTTTATCTCCCCTTTATCTGTCAAGAAAAAATGCGGCGGCAAACAAGGTTTGCCGCCGCATTCCACTAGATCGTTGCACCATTTCTATCAAAACTGTAAACAACGCCGTCGATCATCAGAATCGTATCGAATACCATATAGCCGCTGGCGTTGACGTAATACCGCTTGCCGCCGTCCTCAACCCACTGGCTGTACACCATCCGGCCGTTCTGGTCCAGATAACACCAGCCCTTGCTGTCCTTCTGCCAGGCGTTGACCTTGCAGTAGCCGCTGCCGTCCACATAGCACCAGCCCTTGGAGTCGGCGACCCACTTGTTGGTGACCATCCGGCCGCTGGCATCCAGGTAGCACCAGCCCTTGCTGTCCGCCACCCACTTATTGGTGACGCAATAGCCGTCGCCGCCTACGTAGCACCAGCCGACGGAGTCTTTGATCCACTTATTGGTGGCCATACGACCGGAGGCGTCCAGATAGCACCAGCCCTTGCTGTCCGCCACCCACTTATTGGTGACGCAGTAGCCGTCGGCGCCTACGTAACACCAGCCCACCGAATCCATAACCCAGGCGTTGGTAGCCATCCTGCCGGAGGCGGTGAGATAGCACCAGCCCACCGAGTCCTTCTTCCACTGGCTGGATACCATATAGCCGTCCTTGTCCAGATAGTACCAGCCGCTGCCGTCATAGACCCAGTTGGCCTGCACCACGTGGGCGTCCTGGTCCTGATAGATCCAGCCCTTTCCGTCGTGAGCCCAGCCATTGGCCACGCAATAGCCGTCCTTGCCGATATAGCGCCAATAGGCACCGTCCTTGCGCCACACGTCGGTGATCTTTTCGCCGTTGCTGTAATAGCACCATTTGCCGTCCTCATAGGTCCAGCGGGAGTACGGGTCTATATAGGGGTCCCCCTCCTCATTCTCAATGCCATAGGACTCCTCAAACAGGCGGATGTTGTCAAACAGCGCTTCGCCTCCCTTGTCCAGCACCGCAAAGCCGATGCGTGTGATGGCATCGGTATTAAAGCCGAAGACCAGGGGGAACCAACCCTCTCCATAGGTGTCCTTATCAAAGGACAGATTGTAAAAGCCCACCGGGCCGCTGATCTTGTCCGCCAGCAGGGACAGCTTTCCAAAGCCGTCTTCGAGAATGCGGACGTTCATAGAGAAAACATAATCGGTATAGGGCTTTACGTCGATCCACTTGATGTAATAGGCGCCCATGGAGCTTTCGTTGCCGGTGTATTTAAGCGAGGTGCCGTACTCAAAGGGGCGCTGCTCCAGACTCATCACACCGCTGTCCCAACCGCTGCCGGACTGCCAATAGTCGGATGCCGCGTCGTCCATACGGATGTTCTCGGTCTGGGAATGGGCGTCCTCACAATAGCCGTAATCCACCATATAGTAGGAGATACCGGCCTTCATCTCCTCGCTGAGATAGTGGGTGCCCTCCGACGCCTTGTACAGCGCCAGACCGTCCACCCACATCCGGCTGGAGCGACCCAACAGGCCGATGGTGATTTGGGTGTGGTTGCCGCTGTTGAAGCCCACGCTGCGCAGACCCCAATGGGTATCCCACGCCTTGGGATAGATCTGCTGATAATCCCGGGAGGCACGGCCGGAGAGAGAGGATTGGATCATAAAGGTCTGGGTCTTGGGGTTGATGACACCGATGCTGGCCGCAAACCGGTTGTCCGCGCTGATGTAATCGCCCTTGATCCAGGTGGAGAAAATATAGTCGGTATTCGGCTGTACATCCACCGTAAAGGTGTGCCAGGCATACGCATCGCTGCCGGAGGAATTGAAGAACAGAGAGCGACTGCCCTCGGGGGCGGTGGGGTCCTCCACCACCTGCACCCCGCCCCGCAGAAAGGCGCTGTTGTTCCACTGGCCGCCGCCATCGTTTTCAAAACTGCCGTTGTGGATCAAATTGGCCGTCTTGCTGGCAGGGCGGTCGTTCCACTCGCCGAAATTGGTCAGCGTCAGATTCTCTGCCCCCGCAGGAGCAGCGCCAGCCATAGGGGCATAGGGCCGCTTTATGGTCTCGATCTGGATCTTTTTGTTGTCCTGTACATAAGCAAGGCAATCCATAGGCTGATTGGACACCGCCGACTCTGCCGTATGACCCTGATCGTCCCGCACCACGATCTTATAGATGGCGCTCAGCGAGGTGGTGGTGTCCGTATAGGAGCACTTGTAGCCCTTTAGATAGGACGACTGGCTCACGTTGTCCAGCACCTTTTTCCAGGTCTTGCCCCCATCGGTGGAGCGCAGCAGGTCCATCCTGGTGGCCTGGCGGGAGGGGATCCACTCGATGGCGTTGATTCCATTGACGTAGAACAGCACCGGTGCGTCCAGCACCGTTTCCTCGCCCCGATACTCGTTAAGGCAATCCAGGGTGTAATGCCGCAATTCGTATACGTAATCCCGGAAATCGGTGGTGGTCTGAGCGTTTTTAGCCAGCAGATCGTGGGTGGCGCCCTTGGTATTGGGCTGCCAGCACCACAAAAAGCCGCCCTGGTAGCCGCGCTCCTTCATATTGTTGCGGAAATTGAGATGCGCCTGCAAATACTGCTGTTCGGACATACCGGAGCCATCGCCCACGTTAAACTCGGTGAGCAGCATCGGCACCGTGGTATAGTATTCCTGCATATACCCACAGCCGCCGTTGTTATCGTAGCGGTTGCGGCCCATCACGTCCAGGTCCAGGTCGCTGTATGCACCCAGGTCATCAAAGTTGGCCGCCACGGTACGGGCCGTGTCCGGCAGCTCCTCCTTGACCACGTCGTTCATGGCGGTCATCAGGTACAGCATATCCGCCTTGGTCACGCCATAAGACACCGAGTGGTTGTTGCCGGTGGTCTTGTTGCCGATGGCGGTGTCGTTCATCTCATTTTCGATCTCATCGGTGAGGGCAATCAGCGCCACCACGTCGGGGAACTCTGCCAGCACCCGGCACAGAGGACGGACAAACCGCTCGGCATAATGGTCTGCCACGATGGGGTTGGAATACATCTGGGTCATCATGACCCAGGCGTCGTGTCCGTAATAGTCGTGCGCCGAAGAGGAGTGGAATAGGATATTCCACATCACCGGCATACCGATCTGCCGGCACATCTCCAGCAGGCGGCGGGTATTGGCCAGATAGTCCTCCTTAATGCCGATGACGTCGCCGTTGTCATCGAACACCACGCCCTCGCTGTACGGAGAGCCCGCATAGGCCAGCATGTTGAAGCCCAGGGCCTTCAGGTTGTAGATCTCCTTGTAGATCTTATCGGCGCCATAGGCGTCGATGCCCACGGAATCAAAGCCGTACCAACGGTTGTCGATCCATTTTTGGGCTACTTCGTTGGCGGTCAGGCCGCTGCCTAGATAATTGTGGGTGAACCAAGGGTACCACACACCCTCGATAAAGCCGTCCCGCTCCAGGATCTGCTGATACAGAGTCTTCTGTTCCGCCGGTGCCGCATCCTCCGCCGCAGCCGGCAGCATGCCGGCCAGACCGGCCAGCAGGGCCAGAGCACACAGGGCACTGAGAAGTGTTTTGATGGAATTCTTCATAGAACGATCACGCTCCTTTTCTATGGCGAGTATACAAAATGAAACCCCGCTTCGTCAACCCATCAATGAGAAAAGCGGTGAAAAGTGTTACACTTTTCACCGCTTTTGCCGTTATTTTAGTATTGAAGTGCGCCGTTTGTGCCAAAGATATAGGTCTTGCCGTCGATGGTCTGCCGGCCGGTGACCATATAGCCGCTGGCGTTGATGTAATATCGCTTGCCGCCGTCCTCGACCCACTGACTGTACACCATCCGGCCGTTCTGGTCCAGATAACACCAGCCCTTACTGTCCTTTTGCCAGGCGTTGGTCAGGCAGTAACCATCCTTGCCGATGTAGCACCAGCCCTTGCTGTCGGCGACCCATTTGTTGGTTACCATGCGGCCATTGCTATCCAGGTAGCACCAGCCCTTGCTGTCCGCCACCCATTTGTTGGTGACACAGTAGCCATTGTCACCCACATAGCACCAGCCGACGGAATCCTTGACCCATTTATTGGTGACCATCCGGCCGTTGCCGTCCAGATAGCACCAGCCCTTGCTGTCCGCCACCCACTTATTGGTCACGCAGTAGCCGTCGGCGCCCAGATAGCACCAGCCGACGGAATCCTTGATCCATTTGTTGGTGACCATACGGCCATTGCCGTCCAGGTAGCACCAGCCAACGGAGTCAGCGACCCACTTATTGGTGACGCAGTAGCCGTCGGCACCCAGATAGCACCAGCCCACAGAGTCCTTGAGCCACTTGTCGGTGACCTTTTTGCCGTTTTCGTAATAAGCCCACTTGCCGTCTTCCTTGACCCAGCCGTTTTTGGCGGTGGCATACGGGTCTGTGTTGACCACCGGTGCCGCATCCTCTACGCAAAACAGCCGGAAATTGTCCAAATAGACCTCTCCGCCGTAATCGGCGATAGCCAGACCGATACGGGAGAACACGCCGGAGTTGAAGCGGAAGCAGAAGATGCCCCAGTCCTCTCCGTAGAAATCCTGCAGGAATTCAAAGTAGTCTATCCAATCGGGTATGGTGGTATCGCCGTCCAGCAGACCCACAAAGCCGGCGCCCTCTTTTACCACCTTAACGCTGAAACTCAGCACGTAATCGGTGTGGGGCTCCACCGTCATCCAGCGGTTGTATACGTTGCCCACCGGTTTGTCCAGAGCGGTATAGTGCAGAGAGTGGCCAAAGCCCAGCTCCCGGGCGTCCTCGATGGTTACAAAACGGGCATAACCGTCCACGTCGGTCCAGTAGGAGAGATCCTCCCCCTCCAAATCGAAGTTCGGCAGCCGATTATCCTCCGGCAAACAGCCCCGTTCCCCCAGATGCAGGGAGGAGGTCAGATTGGTGTTGTTAAGCGGATCGCGATAGACCGCCGCATCCGTGGTTTTGCACAGGGTCAGATCGTCCATATCCATTTGGGCGTCGGTGCCGGAGATCATAATGCCGATGCGGGTCATATCCTCGGTGTCAAAGCTCATTCCGCGCAGATGCCAATCGCCGTCAAAGGCGGTAGGCACCAGCGAGCGGCTCTCGTTGGAGTCGTGCTTGTATCCCTCCAGATAGTCCCAGGGCTCCGCCACCAGATAGTTGCCGGTCTCCGGGTCGAACACACCAAAGGTGACGTCACCGTTGTTCGCGGCAGACAGGTGGTGTCCTCTCACCCACGCGGAGAAGGTGTAGTTGGTGTGGGGCTGTACGTCCACGTAAAAGACCGCCCGATGGGTGTCGGTAAGGCCTGCACCGACGTACTGCAGATACCGTTCTCCGCCGTGGGCGTTCGATTCGTCTGTCACGACCGTGACGGTGGTACCGTCCACAAAGGTGTTTGTGTTCCACGTGCCGCCCGCCCCCTCAAAGCCGGGATCGGATAAAAGATTCTTATTCTCAGAGGAAGCCACCAGCTTTTCGGGAACAAAATTGGTGATCGAATGCCGCACCGTGCCCGTTTCCACCAAAACCAGCGACACGTTGTCCACGTACTTGTCTCCCAAGGTGGCGTTGCTGAAGCTCAGGGTGATGGCGGTATTGTCTCCCGTATTAAAGCGGAGCATCTTGCTTTCCCACTGGTTTGCGGCGGTGGAGGGCCAATCCTCGCAGAGAATGCCGCCGTTGGTCTTGCGCTTGACGTAGACACCCATCAAGCTGCCCTGCACGCTCTTCATATCGTAGGTAAGGATATATTCCCGATTCGGCTCCACCGAAATGACTTGGCTGACAGCCTCACTGCAGTATTCCTGCGGTCCGGGGAGATACAGCATCTCATTCTGTACCGTCGTTCCGTAATGGCCGGTGAGGGTCCAGCCCTCTTTCCCTTGAGAGAAGTCGCCGTTGGTCAGCAGATTCTTGGCGGAATCCGCGTCGGTGGGCGTCTCATCCGTGCCGCCCGTAGAGGTGCCGCCCGCCGCCTTGTGGGAGAACACCTGCACCGAAGGCTCCGATAGGCGGGTGGTGCCGGAGGTCTGCCTGGCGGTCACCCGGTACAGCGCCTCCTGCCCCTCGGCGACCGTTGTGTCGACATAGTAGCCGACGGCATCGTTGCGCGGCGCCGTATGGGTGCGGACGGACACGTTGTTCAGCAATTTTTCCCAAGTCCTGCCGCCGTCGGTGGAGCGCTCCAGATCGATGATTTTAGCCTGTCGGGCGTTGAGCCAGGTTACCACTCCGTCGCCGTGATAGGCGAACATAGCGGGGGTATCCAAGGTGACGGTTTCGCCCCGGTGGGCGGTGCGGTAATCCAGCGCCTGATAGGTCAGCGCGGTGGCAAAGGTGGAAAAGTCCGAGGGAAACTCGTAATAGGTGTTGTACAGCGTGCACTCCGCATCGGCCTTTTGGGCGTGGTCAAAACTCCAGTAGAAAGCGCCGATGTACCCCGCCTCCCGAAGATTGGCGCACATAGCCAGACTACCGTTTATATACTCCTCGGTGGACAGCGGGTTGCTCCATACGGTCAGACCCCACTCCGATGCATACATAGGCAGGCCGGTCTTATACAGCTCGATGGGGGTCACGCTCTCGTCAGCGTAATAGTTGTTGCGCCCGAGAAAGGCCAGATCCAGATCCCCATACTGTCCGATGAAATCCGCATTTCCGGCGATGGTGCGGGGGATGGAGGGCATCTTCTCCTGACACAGCTCGTCCAGAGCGGCGTAGAAGTCGTACATATCCGAAAAGGAGACGCCGTATACGCCGCGACCGCCCGACAGATTCCAGTCTACGGTGGCGTCGTTGATCTCGTTCTCTAGCTCGTCGCCAAAGGCGAGAAACAGCAGGTGATCCTCAAAATCCCGGATAATATCCAGCAGCGGCCCCATCACCAGATCCATATACTGCTGCCGCACCACGGGATTGCAATAGTATTGGGTGCAGCGATCCCATGTGGTCTTGTCCAGATATTCATACAGACGGGTGGTGTGGGATTGCAGCACCACGCCAAAGGGCATATCCGCTGCCACGATGGCCTCCAGATAGCGTCGAAAGTTTTCTTTATATTCTTCGTCCAGCCCCAGCACCTGACCCCGATCGTCAAAGCGGATGCCCTCCATACGGTTGCCGCTGGCCATGATCTGTACGCAGTTGTAGCCCAGCGCCTTCAGGTTCAGCATATTGGTATACACCGTTTCGGCGCCGTTTCCGTCGCTGAAGGTGTTGGAGTCGTAGCCGTAGATGTGGTTGTCCGCAAAGGTGTGGCCTTCTTCGATCCATACGTAGTTGATGCCGTTGAGAAAGCCGTCCTGTTCCAGGATCTGCGCCATTAGGGTGCTTTTGATGGTGGCGACCCCGTCGGCGGCGGCAGACCCTATACCGGTCAACCCCGTCAGCAGTGCCGCAACGCACAGAAGAGAGATAACTGCTTTTTTGATACGCATAGAAACATCACGCTCCTTTAAGGTATGTATATAAGTGAGCGCCCCTCTTTGTCAACCGTTTCGTCAAAAAAACAGCGGCGCTGTTTTTTCAATAATATTTATCCGATCTGTACGCCGTTGTTGTCAAAGGTGTAGGTGCTGCCGTCGATGGTGAGCGTCTTGCCCGCCACCATATAGCCGTTTTGATCCAGATAGTACCAGTCGCCGTTGTAGCTGACCCAATCGTTCTTGGTCATAGAGCCCTCGCCGTCCAGATAACACCAGCCCTTACTGTCCTTTTGCCAGGCGTTGGTCAGGCAGTAACCATCCTTGCCGATGTAGCACCAGCCCTTACTGTCAGCGACCCATTTGTTGGTTACCATCCGGCCGTTCTGGTCCAGATAGCACCAGCCCTTGCTGTCCTTGACCCACTTGTTGGTGACGCAGTAACCGTTGTCGCCTACGTAGCACCAGCCGACCGAGTCCTTGATCCAGCGGTTGACCGCCATACGACCCTGATCGTCCAGATAGCACCAGCCCTTGCTGTCCGCCACCCATTTATTGGTGACACAATAGCCGTCGGCGCCCACATAGCACCAGCCAACGCTATCCTTGATCCATTTGTTGGTGACCATACGGCCGCTGCCGTCCAGATAGCACCAGCCAACGGAGTCAGCGACCCACTTATTGGTGACGCAGTAGCCGTCGGCACCCAGATAGCACCAGCCGACAGAATCCATCACCCATTTGTTAACGACCTTGTGGCCGTTTTCGTAATAGACCCAGCCGTAGTCCTCCTCGACCCAGCCGTGTTTGTCCTCCAGGTACTCGTCCTCTATATCCTTGCCGTCCTCGGTCTTGAACAGACGAATGTTGTCCAGCAGCGCCGCGCCGCCGGCGTCCACCACGGCAATGCCAATGGTGGTGAACACGTCCGTGTTGAAATTCAGCATGATCGGGGACCACTCGCTGCCAAAGTTGTCGCTATTAAAGTCAAACTCCACAAAGGGGACGCAATCCCGCTTTTTGCCGTTGAGCAGCGCCAGCCGACCCCGGCCGTTCTCCAGCACCTTCACATCTGCGGAGAAGGTGTACCAGGTGTGCGGCTCCACCTCCACCCACTTGATGTAATACAGTCCCCGGGGGTCCGCCGAGGCGGTGTATTGCAGGGACGTGCCGTATTCATAGTCGTTGTGGGCCATACTCACAAAGCCGTTTTTCCAGCCGCTGCCGGACTGCCAGAAGTCGGAGGCGGCATCGTCCATACGGATGTTTTCCGTCACGCTGTCCCCATCGGCACAGCCGCCGTATTCCGCGCCAAAACCAAAGCTGATCACACCGTCCATAGCTTTGTCCACGTATTTGACACCCTGGGTGCTCTCATACAGGGCTATGCCGTCCACCCACATCCGGGTGCCGCAGCCGTACAGGGCGATGCCCACCTGCTCCCGGTCCTTGCTGTTAAAAGAGATCGAGCGCAGATGCCATTCTTCGTCCCAGGCGTTGGGCACGATCTGCTTGGCCTGTGTGTAGAAGGGCTTTTGCCCGCCGTAGGGGATATACCGCTGGGTGGCCGGATCCACCACGCCAATCGTGGCGTAGCCCCGGTTGTCCTCTGACAGATAGGCGCCCTTGATCCAGGTGGAGAAGACGTAATCGGTGTTCGGCTCCACATCCACCCAGAAGAGACGCCACTCGCCGGTCCTCTTGTCGGAGGTGTCAAAATACAGGCTCTTATCCCCCTCCGGGGCGGTGGCATCCGCCACCACCGACACCGTATCCCCCAGGAAGCTGTCCGCCGTCCAGGGTCCGGCGCCGCTCTCAAAGCTGCCGCCGGCGATCTTGTTGGCCGTCTCGGTGACCGGGCGGTTGGTCACCAAACCCGTGGAGATCAGCTTCAGCGGATCGGCCGCCGACACCGTGGGAATGGCAAAGGGAAAATCACCCCAATCGTAGGCTTCTGCCGCCGGTCCATCGTAGACAGCGCTGAAGCGGTCGGCGGTCTCCGGCGTGTTGGAGGGGGCCGACTCGGTCTGGTTGCCCTTGCCGTCCCGCACCACCACCTTGTACATGGTGCCGGTGGCGGGAGCATTTTTATCGGTATAGACACCCTTGCCCCCGGTCACATAGGCAGAGGGGTCCACATTGTCCAGCAGCGTCTGCCAGGTCCGACCGCCGTCGGTGGAGCGCAACAGATCCATTTGAGTGGCCTGCCGGGGGGCGATCCACTCCACCAGGCCGCTACCGGTATTGCACAACAGCACCGGCGTATCCAGCATCACCGTCTCGCCCCGGTGCTGAGCCCGGTATTCGTTGATGTAGTAATGCAGCTCGTAGGCAAAGGGACGGAAGTCCGTAATGCTCCTGGCTCCGTATTTCATCAGAGAAAAGGTGCTGCCGGGCTGGTCGCGGTCGGTGGACCAGCACCACATTACCCATCCCTTAAATCCGTCCTTGCGGAAATTGTTGCGGAAGGTCAGCTGCAGGTCCGTAAAGGTTTTATCGTCGTAGTTTCTCTCAAAGCCCAGGCCAAACTCGCTGACAAACATAGGCGCGGACACCATAAAGTTTTCGATGGTGGCGCTGAAGCCGGCGTAATTGTAGTTCTGATCGCCGATCATATCGAAATCCACGTCCCGATACACCGTCATATCGCTGAGCTGGCAGCAGAGGGTGCGGGGCACATCCGGCAGCTTCTCCTTCACCGTTTCGGTGATGGCGTTGACAAAGTACACCATATCCTCCTGGTTGACGCCGTACAGCTCACGGCTGTTAAAGTGGTCGCCGATGGAGCTGTCGTTGATCTCGTTCTCCGCCTCAGAGGTGGAGGCCACCATCACCACCACGTCCGGGTATTCCGCCAGCACCTCGCACAGGGGCGCCACAAACCGCTGGGCGTAGTGATCCGCCACCGTGTTGTCGGCGTAACAGCGGCACACGATATCCCACACCATCTTGCCGTAATCGTAATAGTCGTTCACCGAGGTGGAGTGGCAGCACACGGTCCACAGCACCGGCATCTCCACCGCCCGACAGATATCCAGAAAGCGGCGCACGTTGTAGAGGTATTCCTCCTTGATGCCCAGCACGTCCCCGTGCTCATCAAAGATGACCCCCTCACCGTAAATGGAGCCCTCATAGCCCAAGAGATTGAAGCCAAGGGCCTTGAGATTGTATATCTCCTGATAGATAACGTCGGGGCCGTATTCGTCCAGGCCCACCGTGGACCACATATTCCCCACGTACTCCACCATCACCTCGTTGGAGGTCAGGCCGTGGCCCAGATTGTCGTGTCCGAACCAGGGGTACCAGATGCCCTCCAGATAGCCGTCCCGCTCCAGGATAGCCTCTATCCCCGTTTTTTCCTCACGCCAGGGGAAGGTGGTGCCTCCCATCGCCGTGATGGGGGTCAGCACCGCGGTCAACAGCACCGCTACGCATAAACAGGAAAGTATCCGCTGTATCCAAGTCCTCTGCATACCGATATTCCTCCTTTGGGGTCACGCACAGAGCCCTATGCTCTGCGCCATAGACGCTTACACATCTAGCATACAACACTTTTTTGATTTTTTCTACCCTATGGTTGATATTTTGTGTCCTATTTTGATATACGGCGATACTCCATCGTCACCCTGCGCAAGACCGAAACGGGATATCGGTTCCTCTCCAATCTGCGCAAGGAAGACTAAACAGCCGCACAGCCCCTGCCGTTCTTGTCGTGCGGCAGGGGCTCTTTTTGTGTGTCTTTGCGGCTTTTTCTTTTTGCCAAAAAGGGGCGAAAAGGATTGACGGCGGCGGCGGTTTGTATTAAAATAGTTGCAAACGCAACTATTTGTAACGAGGTGAGAGTATGGCCACCATCATGCGGAGAATGAACGTCATCAGCCGCTGTGAATCCATTTACCGGACCGAGCAGTCCGCAGACCGGCTGCCCGGCATCTACCACAGCTATATACTGGCCATCTGCCGGCAGCCGGGCACCACCCAGGACCGGCTGGCCAAGCATCTGTGCAACAACAAGAGCAGCGTCACCCGGCACCTGAGCTTTTTGGAAAAGGGCGGCTACGTGAAGCGGCGCGTGTGCGAAAAGGACCGGCGGGAGATGCAGGTCTATCCCACCGAAAAAATGCTGGCTGTGCTGCCGGAGGTGCGCCGCATCACCCTGGAATGGAACGCCCTCATCGCCCAGGGCATCCCGGAGGAGGAGCTGGCTGTCTTTCACAGCGTTCTGGACAGAATGCTGGAGAAATCCCAGGAGATCGTCTACGGACAGGAGGTGAACGAATGAAAACGTTGCTGGGCTATCTGAAACAATACTACGGCCGTATGGGGGTCGGCCTCCTCATCAAGGTTATCGGAACGGTGGTGGAGCTGCTCATCCCCTACATCCTCAGCGAGGTGCTGGAAAACGTCATCCACCGCCAGGTGAAGGACATCGTGTTTTACGGCATCCTGATGATCGTGTGCTCGGGGCTCGCCTGCATTTTCAACGTGATCGCCAACCGGATGGCCTCCAAGGTGTCCCGGAATTTTGCGGAGAGTATGCGCAAGGACCTGTTTCACAAGACCCTTAAGCTCTCTGCCGCCCAGACCGACCGCTTCACCATCCCCTCTCTGGAGTCCCGCATCACCACCGACACCTACAACGTCCACGGCTTTATCAATATGATCCAGCGCATGGGTGTGCGCGCTCCCATTATGCTGGCCGGCGGCATCGGCATCACCCTGTTTATGGACGCCAAGCTCTCTCTGGTGATGATCGCGCTCATTCCCGTGGTGTTTGGCACCGTCATCTTCATCCGCCTCAAGGGTGTGCCGCTGTACACCAAGGTCCAGCAGTCGGTGGACGGTATGATACGGGTGGTCCGTGAGGGCGCCCAGGGCATCCGGGTCATCAAGGCCCTCTCCAAAACCGACTACGAGCACCGCCGCTACGACGCGGTCAACCGCGCCCTCGTCAGGGACGAGGCCCGCGCCGGCGTGGTGATGGGTACCGTCCACCCCATTATGACCGTATTTATGAATCTGGGCAGCGTTACGGTCATCCTTCTGGGTGCCCGGTTCATCGCCCAGAGCCAGTCCACCCCGGAGACCATCATCGCCTTTATCCAGTATTTCACCCAGATTTCCATGGCGCTGATGGCGGTGACCCGTATGTTTGTTATGTACACCAAGAGCTCCGCCTCTGCCAAGCGCATCGAGGAGGTGCTGCTCTGCGAGGAGGAGATCACCGTAAAAACCAAGGCCGAGCATCCCGACAGGGATACCGACGCCCACATCCTGTTTGACGGTGTCACCTTCTCCTACAACGGAAAGCGCAACAACCTGGAGGACATCTCCTTTGCTCTCCCGAGGGGCGGGCACCTGGGCATCATCGGCGCCACCGGCTCGGGAAAATCCACCCTCATCAAGCTGCTGCTCCGGTTCTACGATCCCGATGCGGGCGACATCTACATAGACGGCGTCAACATCAGGACCATCGACAAGCCCACTCTGTATGCCCGCTTCGGCACCAGCCAGCAGCACGATTTTCTGTACGCCGACACCATTGAGGAGAACATCCGGTTCGGCCGGGATATTCCCCACGAGGAGGTGGTCAGGGCCGCCCGGATCGCCCAGGCCCACGACTTTATCTCCGGCTTTGCCGAGGGATACGACCACCAGCTCTCTCCCCACGGCACCAACATCTCCGGCGGGCAAAAGCAGCGGGTACTCATCTCCCGCGCTCTGGCCGGAAAGCCTGAAATCCTGATCCTGGACGATAGCTCCTCCGCCCTGGACTACAAGACCGACGCCGCCCTGCGCCGGGCGCTGGCGCAGCATCTCAACGGCACCACCGTCATCACCGTGGCCCAGCGGGTCAGCTCGGTCAAGGACTGCGACTGCATACTGGTGCTGGACAAGGGACGGATCATCGGCAAGGGCAAGCACGAGGAGCTGCTGGCAGCCTGCACCGAATATAAGGAAATCAGCGATTCCCAGATGGGGGGTGCTTTCGTTGAGTAAGCCTAAGGCCAAAAAAATGGACCGCAGGACCGCAAAAAGCATCTTTTTCCGGCTGTGCGGCTATGTGTTTAGCTATTGGTATCTCTTTGTGCCCGCGGTGGTCTTTACCCTGCTCTCCAACCAGCTCTCTCTGCTGGGACCCATGTATTCCGGCGAGGCCATCGACGCCCTGTCGGCGGCGGCCGGCGTGGACTTTGACACCGTGTGGGTCAATGCCGTCAGAATGATCGCCTGCTATGTGGCGTCCGCCATTCTGTCGTACGTGCTGTCGGTCATCATGATCCACATGGGGCAAAAGATCGTGTACACCATGCGCAGGCAGCTGTTCGAAAAACTCACCAGCCTGCCGGTGGGCTATTTCGATACCCACCCCACGGGGGACATCATCAGCCACATCTCCTACGACATCGACACGGTCAATGCATCCCTCTCCCACGACCTGGTGCAGATCATGACCAGCATCTACACGGTGGTGGGCTCCCTCATCTTTATGTGGAATGTGTCAAAACCCCTGATCGCGGTGTTTGTGATAACCATTCCCATCTCTCTCATTTTCACCCGCTACCGCTCCCGCAAGGTGCGCCCTCTCTTCCACACCCGCTCCAAAAAGCTGGGCGAGCTCAACGGCTATGCGGAGGAGATGCTCTCCGGCTGCCGCTCCATCCAGGCCTATTCCCGGGAGGAGGAGATCAGCAGCCGCTTCAACAGGCGCAACACCGATTCCATGGACGCCTATTACAAGGCCGACTATCACGCCTGCATTATGGGGCCGTCCATGAGCTTTATCAACAATCTCTCCATTTCCCTCGTGATGATGCTGGGCGGCATCCTGTATATGTACTCCCAGACCGGCGTGGTGAAGGCAAGCTCCATTTTCTTCATCACCCTGGGCGGTGTGGCGAAATTCATCCAATATTCCCGCAAGTTCGCCGGCCCCATCAACGAGTTTGCCAACATTCTCAGCGAGCTGCAGTCCGCCTTTTCCGCCGCCGAGCGCATCTTTAAGGTGCTGGACGAGCAGCCGGAGGTGGCCGACCGGGAGGACGCCGCCACCCTGGAGAACACCCGGGGTGAGGTGGCGTTCAAGGACGTGGAGTTCGGCTACACCCCCGACAAGACCATCCTCAACGGCATTGATTTCACCGCTCTGTCGGGCAAAACCGTGGCCATTGTGGGTCCCACCGGCGCCGGCAAGACCACCATCATCAACCTGCTCATGCGATTTTACGACGTGAGCTCCGGTTCCATTGAGGTGGACGGCAGAGAATCCCGGGACTACACCCGCAGCTCTTTGCGCAAGGCCTACACCATGGTGCTGCAGGACACCTGGCTGTTTAAGGGGACCATCTTCGAGAACATCGCCTACGGCCGGGAGGGTGCCACCCTGGAGGAGGTCAAAGCCGCCGCCCGGGCCGCCCGCATCGACCGGTATATTGAATCCCTGCCCGACGGCTACGACACCGTTCTGACGGACGACGGCGTGAACATCTCCAAGGGCCAGCGCCAGCTCATCACCATCGCCCGGGCGATGATCGCCAACTCCCAGATGCTGATTCTGGACGAGGCCACCTCCAACGTGGATTCCCGGACCGAGATCAAGATCCAGGAGGCCATGAACGAGCTTATGCAGGGCCGCACCTGCTTTGTGATCGCCCACCGCCTGTCCACCATACAAAACGCCGACCTCATCCTGGTCCTGCAGGACGGCCGGATAACCGAACAGGGCAACCACGAGGAACTGCTGGCGCAAAAAGGCTTTTACAGCACCCTGTACAATTCTCAGTTTAGTTAAAAACAGATATACGGCAAAGCCCCTGCCTCCGCAATCACAGCGAAAGGCAGGGGCTTGTTTTCTCTTTGTATTAGTTGGCGGGCTCCCACTTGCAGCGGACCGGGGACACGATGGCGCCCTCCGCTTTCAACTCCTTGAACGCCTTGTCGATCTCCTTGCGGTCGATGCCGGACAGCTTCTCCACCTCACCGGCGGAAATCGGCTTGCCGGCCTCACGCATAACCTCCAACACCTTGGCCTTGGTATCCATATGAACACGCTCCTTTTTTGTTATAGTATGTCCTTATTATAAAAGGACAATCCCTGTCTGTCAATGGGAATTAGAAAAGGATTGTGCGTCAACGCACCGAACCGTCCCCGGGTTACTCCTGCGGCTCAAACGCAACCTGTACAACCGCAAAATCGCCGGCGTCCTTGTTGAACTGCAACGTGATGGCCATAACACCGATACTGCGCTTGGTTCCATAGGAAACGTGCTGCTTTCCGACGATTTCGAACACGCCGTCATCATCTATATCCAGCACATCCACAGAATGAAAGGTGTTGAAGCGTAAGACGTCCTCCTCCGGGGCAAGGGTCTGGCCGTTTTCGTCCCACAACGAGGCGTCGATCGTTGCATCTTGCAGCGAAATGGTCTCCTCGTACCGTAGCGCAGGATACTCTACGAACAACCGAAAGCCGTCCCGCAGGTATCCGTGAAAGCCAAAATTGAGCTCATCATAGGGGATGTCTGCGTCGGCGCCATGGTACGTGTAGGCCGTTTTGGGAAAACTGTATAGGGGGGTTAAGCCGGACGCTTCCGCGGCAAACACCTGCAGCCGGTACTGCCCCGTTCCCATCGCTGTCCGCACGTTATTGACGATCACCTCGTCCTCTTTATCCCCGTCCACGTCTGCCGCGTACAACAGCGGATAATAGGTGGCGCACACGTCCAATAGCTGAGCCGCCAGGCCCTCTTTGGTCTGTACCAGCAGGATGGGGGTATATTCGGTTTCGTCCTTGGTCTTGCCGTATATCCACGCCCCTGCGATATTTCCGTTGCTGCCGCGGTCCTCCAGCGTCTGTAGCTGTTCCAGGTGGGAGTAACTCTCTTGGCCGATGGTTATGGTGTACAGCCCATCGGCGTCGTTATGAATCTGCACTCTCTCCTCCGGCGTCGCGGCGCACGAGGTAAAAAGCAACGCAACCACAGCCAGTAAAATGAGCATCTTTTTCATATTCCGTCCTCCCCTTTTCTGCATATAAATTATGGATGCACTATTGGAATTGCCGGCCATATTGCCCGCAAATCCATCCTATTTTAATTATACACCACAGGGAAAATTTGACAATGAATGAAACAGACAAAATTTCGTCCCCGCCTTGTAACAAAATAGACAAGGCAGAACGCCGCTGCGAAAAATCGCAGCGGCGTTCCTGTATTGGAAAGAAAGAAGAATTCTATTGTTCCAGTTCCTCTTTCAGCTCGGCGATTTCGTCTTCATAGACCCGCACGCCCAGCCGGGTGCCATACACCATAGAGGGAATATATATGAGAGGAACCACCGCCACCGTGCACACCAGCGTCAAGACAGACGGTATGGGATCCATCGTCTCAGAGTACATAGGCTGGTTGACGAAAAAAACCAGCTTTGCGATCGAGGCAGGGAGATAGCCCGTCACGAGCGGCGCTCCCCCCAGCACAGCAGCCACCAGCGCCTGCAGGGGGATGAACAGCACACCCCCCAGCACGTCCACCTTAAGAGAGGCGGCGCGCCTGGCGTAGCCATCCCGAATAGCAACGTACAGCGTAACCCCCACACCGATGAGGGCGGAAAGCACCACTGCCACGATGCGCCACACGATGGGCTCGGCAGACACAACTGCTTGCAGCAGCACGTCGCAACCGAAGCCCACCACCAGCAGGCTGATCAGATAGGATGCCAGCACAACAACGGTGTACCATCCCACCTTGGCCCAATAGGGCTTCATACGGCCTGCAGGGTGTTTCGGGGGCCGATTATCCGCAATCTCCATCCGCACCGCTCCCTTCATACTTCTCCGACTGCAGACGGAACATCTCGGCGTATTTGCCGTCCTGCGCCAGCAGAGCCTCGTGACTGCCCTGCTCCACCAATTGACCACGGTCAAACATATAGATGGTGTCTGCGATACGGGTGGTGGACAGGCGGTGAGAGATAAACACCACCGTCTTGTCCTGGGTGTGATGCAGGATGGACTGGTTGAGCTGATACTCCGCCATCGGGTCGAGAGCGGAAGACGGCTCATCCATAATCACGATGGGATGATCCGCCGCAAACACACGGGCGATGGCCACCTTCTGCGCCTCACCGCCGGACAGATTGGTGCCGTCCTCCCGGAACTCGCGAGTGAGATGGGTATCCACGCCCTCGGGCAGCGTCTCCAGCTTAGCGGTGAAATCCGATTTATCCAGCGCGGACAGCACCGTGTCGCGATGGGCGTTCCCGTCGTAGGCGCCGTTCATCACGTTATGAGCAATAGAGGTGGCGAACAGGCGGTAATCCTGGAATACCGTGCCGATCTGTTTGCGATAGGCGGCGGGGTCGTACTCACGGATGTCCACGCCGTTGTACAGAATCACACCCTCGGTGGGATCGTACAGACGCATCATCAGCTTGATGAGAGTAGTCTTGCCCGCGCCGTTGTAGCCCACGATGGCCACCTTATCACCGGCGCGGATAGTGAGGTTCACGTTCCGTAATGCCTCACGGCATTCGTTGGAGGAGGGGTCCTCACGGAAACGGTACTTGGGGTGGGCGGAGAACTCGTAGGAGAAGCTCACGTTGCGCAGTTCCAGACTCTCAAAGGGCGGCAGGTCGGTATTCTCGCCCGTCACCGTGGGCTCGAAGTGCAGGAACTCCCGCCACTTTTCAATATACAACGAGTGGTTGGGGAAATTGATGATGCGACGGACCAGGCCCAGCAGATGCCAGCGGATGTTCCAGATCACCTGGATGGCGGCGGCAAAGCCACCGATCTCCAGCACACCCGCCTTGAGCTTGAAGATCATATACAGCAGGGTGCCGTAGAAGGTCAGCAGCTCCATCATACCAAAGCCCAGGCCGTACAGCAGATAATACTTTCTGCCGTACTTAAATTGGCAATCGATGATCTTGACGTTATTGTCGGCGTACTGCTCCATCACCATCTCTTCCGCGTCGCTGATGCGGATCTCCTTGGCGTAATCGCCCAGGTGGAACACGCGGTTGATGTAGCCGTTGACACGCCACAGAGGACGAATCTCCTTCTCCCGGTTGTAATGCAGCCGATTGGCCATCGACTCGCACACGATGGAGACCACCGAGGACACCAACAGCACCACGGCAATCAGCGGATCGATGCTGAGCATCAGGCCAAACAGCGAGGTGCAGCCTGCCAGCTTACCGATGAAGGTGGCGGTGTCCTGCACCACCTGCAGCGCCCTCGTTCGGGATTCATCCATCGCCCACACGAAATCGTTGTAGAATTCGGGGTCATCAAAGCAGGCCAGATCCAACTGCTGAGCCTTACGGAACAGCTCCTCGTGCATCTTCAGGTGGAGTTTTTCGCTCATCACGCCGTTGAACACAAACCAGAACCACTTATCCAGGCCGTACAGAGCCAGCATCGTCACGCTCATCACGCCGATGATGATGGCGGCACGGACAAAGGACCCGTCCGCCGCACTCACCTCGTTAAGCAGGAAATAGTTGAAATAGGCGCCGGCGGCGGCCAGCAGTTCGATCAGCAATATTTCGACGAACATCAGCACAAACAAACCGGGGGTGTAGTGCGCCACCTTTTTGAGGGCAAACCAGTTGTTGCTCACCACGGTAGAGAAGGACTGGCGAGGACGCTTACGTACTTTCTTACTCATTCCCGCTCACCTCGCTCCCCAGATAGTTCTCCGCCTGACGGCGGAACATGGCGGCATAGGTGCCGTTTTTCTCCATCAGTTCGGCGTGGGTGCCGCTCTCGGTGATCTCACCGTTCTCCATCAGCAGTACACGGTCCGCCAGCACCGCCGAGGACAGGCGGTGGGAGATGAAGATAACTCCACGCCCCTCGGTGGCACGCATCATATTCTCAAACATCGTATATTCTGCGATGGGGTCGAGAGCCGACGATGGCTCATCCAATATGACAAAGGGCGTATTCCGATAGAATACCCGCGCCAGCGACACCTTCTGTGCCTCGCCCACCGACAGATTTTCGCCCTTATCGTCAAACTCACGGGTCAGCACCGTGTCGATGCCTTTCTCAAAACCGGCAATCTTGTCATAAATGCCGGCCTCCTTGAGGGCAGTAATAATGGCCTCATCCTCCGCCTTTTCGGTAGAGAGGGTCACGTTCTGCCGCACGGTGGCGGAGAGGATCTTGAAATCCTGGAACACGGAGGAGAACGCACCCCGATAGTCGGCCACAGGCAGGTCGCGGACGTCGGTGCCGTCGAGAGAAACGCTTCCATCGGAAGGATCGTACAGGCGTAGCAGCATCTTTACCAGCGTGGTCTTGCCGGAGCCGTTGGCACCAACGAGAGCGATACGCTCCCCTTTATGTAGAGACATATTAATGTGCTTGAGAGCATCTTGCTCAGCACCCTCATAGCGGAAGGAGAGGTCGCGCACCTCAATGGTGTCCGGCTCCGCCGGCATCTCCCTGTCGCCGTCGGCGATGGCGGGCTCGTAGTCCAGGAAATAGCGCACGTCGTTGATAAAGTGGGCCTGCTCGCGGAAATCCGCCAGGTTTTGAATGACGTTGTTGATGCTGCGGGAGATGGAGCCGATGGAGCCCAGCACCACCAGGCAGTCGCCCACCAGCATATCTTTTGTGACCATCGTGCGCCACACGGCGTAGAGGGTGGCACCCAGAATGGTGAACACCTCCAGGCCAACCTGCTGGATATAGCCGAAGAGGGCGCGGCGACCGCCGTGCTTTTTGATAATATCCCGAATCTGCTCGTAGCAGGTCACAAGGTCACGAAGCAGCAGACGCCACATACTGCCCACGCGCATCTCCTTGGCATACTCCCCCAGATAGAAGGTGCGGCGGACGTATTCCACACGGCGTACCACCGGCTTTTTGGCATCTTCCTGGTCGTAGAGGGCTTTTACCTCCTTGCGCTTGAAGATGCCGAACACCATCGGCAGCATAGCGAACACCAACAGCCACGGATCGATCACGAACAACAAGAGCGAGTTGGCGGTCAGCGAAATGATCTTGTCCAGCATACCATCCGTGGCCTCAAAGGTGCGCATAATGCGGTTGTGGATCTCGTTCATGGCCTTGACGTATTTGTCGTAGAATTTTGGGTTTTCGTAGCAGGCCAGCTCCACCTTGGCCGCCTTGCGGAACAGCATCCCCTCGGCGTGGGAGGTGAATTTGCGGGTCTCCCGCCACGAAGGCACCTGCCAGAAATAATTGAGACCGGCGTTACCGAGAATATTGACGATACCCAGTATCACCACGAACCGAATGACGGAATCGATGCCCTGGGCGGTCTGGGCAGTGTTGACCACCAACCGCAGAGCGTAGGTCTCGCTGAGGAAACCCATAATGCCCCACCAAACCGTGGAGAAAAAGTACATAATCACGTAGAGGGGGGCGGACTCCCACACGATATTCAGCGCAAACAGGGTGTTGGATGCCACCCGCTTGGTGCTGATGTCTTTCTCCTTCTTTTTCTTTTCCTTTTTGGCCATGGTCTCCTCCTTGTACCCTTATCAATGGGAGCGTGTCACCGCTCCGCTGCCGCTTTTCTGTATTACAGTGTAGCACGGCTCTTGCCCAACCGTCAATCAATCGTCTGTTGATATGCATCAACCGTTTGTTGAAAGGGTATTTCACCTATATAGTGTCGCGTGGATGAAAAAGGTTAGCAAGAAAATCTGTTTTTGCAACAGAAAATTTCCACCCATCCTAAGTGAAAATGTGTAAATAAAAGTGTACCCCCCCCCCGACTTTGTTTGTCAAGGGTTTTCGCGAAAAAATTGTGCTTTTTGTGGATTTTATTTTTCGTTGTGCGGTGGGGTGTGTACTGCCTTTCCCATTTCTGCTCTCATTCTACCACGGGCGATACCACGCCACAACACTTGTTTTTGATCGGTTTTACAATAATTTTGTCCAAACAACAATTCATCCCGACCCGCAAAAGCCTCTCCCTCCGGGAGAGGTGGATTTCGCCGCAGGCGAAAGACGGAGGGGGCGGCCGCACCCCCACGACCTCGATTCAAGGTCAGACGGACACCGTAGGGGCGAACTGCGTTCGCCCGCGGGCGGTCACAGACCGCCCCTACAAGCTTAACGCCAAGACCGTAGAGGCAGGCGGTCTCCCACGTCCAATTCACATTATACGCCGTAAACAAGTAAGTACAAGTCTTGTTTTTTGTGCGAAAATGTGATATGATATTTACAGAAAAAAGGTGATGCACCGCGAGATGCATCTCCTTTTTCTGTTTTTTAAGGTACATTTCAAAGCATTCTGCCTATGATGAATTCTTCATCTTATTACATCATACCGCCAATTGACAACGGTAAAGCCAACCTCACCGGCGGTAAAGCCACCGTGGGTCTTTGCATACTCCCCGTGTTGCTGATCGTCAAAGGGCAGCACGCCCTTGTCCATTACTTCGTTTGTCACAAACGAAAAGATGGCGCGATACAGTTCGTCCGTCGCTTTTCCATCTGCGAAGCGAATGCTGCAGCAGTTGTTTAATCGGAGGCCATGCACCTCTTCGATGAAGCAGCCGGCAACAGCGATCAGCTCGTCGCTTTGGAACACGCCATACTCCAGGACAGAGGGGTCCAGATAATGATTTTCGGTCAACAGGTGCTGAACGTATCCGTCCATTCTTCCCCTAGCCCATTTCCGCACGCTGTCCTTATCCGCATACGTGAGCTCCCTGACCGTAACCGTTTCGGGCAGATCACATTTCAAAGGCTCACCCAGGTACAAGGATTGAGGAGTAGCATGAATGGTGCAGTCGATGCCGCAGGCTTTGAGTTTAGCGGCCACGATTTCCGGATGATCATCGGAATAGAAATTAACCTCTCCATCAAAGCGTTTGATCCACTCCGCAATCAATGCGATATCGTCGCTGACCATCTCCAGCCACATCCCACCATTGCGGTTGTCACCAATTCCGATAAACCCTTTTTCATAGTCACCCGAGGGCGCCACAATGTCCAGTCCCATACTGTGAATAGTCGTGCAGAAATAGCCATATCGTTTGCTGTCTTTCTCCAGTAAGTAATCAATGATTACATCGGAATTAACCTTTTCAAAATCGGTATTTATGTGCAGAAAACGGTGAGCACAGGACGCATCGGTCAATTCGTTCCAAGACAGGGCCTTATGCATATTTTGCTTGCGATATTCGCTGGGGGCGACGCCGTAGACTTTCTTAAACGCCTTGATAAAGCCTTCGTGGGAGTCGTAACCCACCTCCAGAGCAATATCCAACACGGTCTTATCGGTATTGCGCAACAGCTCCACCGCTCTTTTGACCCGCATATAATTGACGTACGCCATTACCGTGAAGCCGGTGTGAGCGAGAAAGATGCGGTTAAAATAGTCCATAGAAAACCCGGCGTGTTCCGCCACGTTTTCCACAGATAAATTGGTGTCACTACAATTTTTCTTGGCATAGCATACAGCGCTATAGATCAATTCTGTGTTTTCCATAGTTACCTCCCAAAAATGATTGCAACGCGCCTTGCATCTCCCATTGTATGAGAAAAAGCCAAGAAATTCTTGAACAAAACCGCTCCCTTTCCCTGCACAGTAGCCTGTATAGGGATTTATCCTTTCAGAGGAGATGTTACTTTTTGCCCCCCAAAGGCTCACACTGTTTAGGATTTGGCAGAAAAAAATCGTCCGTTTGGCAGCCCAATATCCGGGCCAGGTGCGGCAAAAATATAATATCGGGATAGCACACGCCCTGCTCCCACTTGCACACCGCCTGAGCCGAAACGCCGATCAGCTTGCCAAATTCGCTCTGTGACAATCCGTTCCTTTTTCGGTACTCCTTGATTCTCTCCGCAATGGAGATGTGATAGACAGACATGCTCATGGCGTATCACCCCCGACAACCCCGGTTTTTATTCCTCGCATCATTACATCGCCCTTCTCTCCGAATTCGTAACCAAAAGGGACGATTCTATACAATAAAAAAAAGCGCATCCATATCGGATGCGCAACAAAAAAGCAGTCAAAGCCCCATTTACAGCAGGCACGATTGGGCAATCAACATGGCATCAGATAGGTTCTTATACAGAATCGTCGTGTTCATCGTCTTATGCATCTTCGTCATGTTGATCACCTCTCTTTCTTAGAATTTGTAATTGGATTACGGTGCTAGCATAGCACACTTTTATCCGGTTTTCAATACTGAAAGGTCAATTTTTCATCAACCGTTGGTTTATAAGATGCTGGGGCTTGCCCATTCGCTATCTGCCACAGGGGTTCCATATATGGGCACATAATCGCTGAGAACTCTTAATCTTCAGCACCATTTTTAGAAAAAGCGCATTTTCCGGACAAAACGAATGCGTACAGAATTGCCCCCTCTGGCACGTGGGTTTGCGCCCGAGTCTGTACTTATCTGAGTTCCTACCAGCGCAAACCCCTTTCCCCCTGCACATATAGTACTTGCATAGCATATTGCATCTTTGCGTTTGTGGGAAAGAATTCGGTTGGGTTATTTGTGCAGTAGCAATGCCAATTTGACCCATATACAAAAAAGCCTTAAAACCGAAGGGTTTCAAGGCTTTTTTGTCGTTTGCGGAAAATTCAAGTCTTCCTACAGAACTGCATGAGAAAGCGTAGCCGATATCGGGCCAGAACCGTACATTTTTGCTTATAGCGAGTTGGTTTAGTTCTCGCTGAAGATCACGGTCACGTCGGGGTGCAGCTGCAGGATGGAGGCGGGCACCTGGGGGTCGATGGGGCCGAAAAAGGCCTTTTCGATGATGGCCTTTTTGGCGGCGCCGTTGGCGATGAGCAGCACCTTTTTGGCCTGCATGATGGACTGCATACCCATGGTGATGGCGGTC
>JAFQKB010000041.1 GCA_017397125.1 Clostridia bacterium
ACCGCCAGCTGCGCTTTATCGTGGACGGCATGGGGGGCAAGCCCAACGGCGTGCCCCGTGAGGACGGCTTTGACATCACCGTGGCCAGCGAGATCATGGCGGTGTTCTGTCTTGCCTCCTCCATCACCGACCTGAAGGAGCGTCTGGCCCGCATCATCGTGGGCTACACCTACGACGATAAGCCGGTCACCGCCGGCGACCTGAAGGCGGTGGGCGCCATGACCGCCCTGCTCAAGGACGCCATCAAGCCCAACCTGGTGCAGACCCTGGAGGGTACCCCTGCCTTTGTGCACGGCGGCCCCTTTGCCAATATCGCCCACGGCTGCAATTCTGTGATGGCCACCCGTCTGGCCCTGAAGATGGGCGACTATACCGTCACCGAGGCGGGCTTCGGCGCCGACCTGGGTGCGGAGAAATTCCTGGATATCAAGTGCCGCATGGCCGGCCTTACCCCCGATGCGGTGGTGGTGGTGGCCACCGTCCGCGCCCTCAAGATGCACGGCGGCCTGGCCAAGACCGAGCTTGCCACCGAGGACCTGAGTGCTCTGGAGCGGGGTATCCCCAACCTGCTGCGCCACGTGTCCAACATCAAGAACGTGTACAAGCTGCCCTGCGTGGTGGCGGTCAACCGGTTCCCCACCGACACCGACGCCGAGATCGACTTTATCATTGCCAAGTGCCGTGAGCTGGGTGTCAACACCGTGCTGTCCACCGTGTGGGCAGACGGCGGCGCCGGCGGTATCGAGATGGCCAAGGAAGTGGTCCGCCTCTGCGAGGAGGAGCAGGGCGATTTCACCTTCTCCTACGACCTGGAGGGCACCATCGAGGACAAGATCACCGCGGTGGTGCAGAAGGTGTACGGCGGCGACGGCATCACCGTGCTGCCGGCAGCCAAAAAGCAGATCCAGCAGCTGACCGCCCTGGGCTTTGACAAGTGCCCCGTGTGCATCGCCAAGACCCAGTACAGCTTTTCCGACGATCCCACTAAGCTGGGCGCCCCCGAGGGCTTCACCGTCACCGTGAAGAACGTCAAGGTGTCTGCCGGCGCGGGCTTTATCGTGGTGCTGACCGGTGACATTCTCACCATGCCCGGCCTGCCCAAGTCTCCTGCCGCCGAGCGCATCGACGTGGACGCCAGCGGCAAGATCACCGGCCTGTTCTGATACAGCAAAAAAACAGCCGTCCTGCCGGACGGCTGTTTTTTTGTAGTACGAAAACCACGCGAAGTCGCGTGGTTGAATGAAACTTTAGCGATGAATAATTATATCTGCGTAAAGAGTGGTTATGTTGAAACGTTGTCTTTTTGCGCTCTGCGACCACCTCATCCGTCACGGCTGACGCCGCGACACCTTCCCCTCGAGGGGAAGGGGGACCGCCGCCGGCGGTGGATGAGGTGTTCCAAAAATTCTTTGATTTCGTAGGATTGGGCCATCCCTTACCTAAACCCATTTATGGGTGGTTAGTAATCCATGTATGGCTGGCAGGCCAACAAGAAGCGCACTTGTGCACCGCCAGTGGTATTAGAGCTATGCCCGAAAATGAAATATCCCCCGCTATGCAGGGGGCATTATTGATGATGACGGTTTAGTGATGATGGCGCATCCGTAATCGATGCACTGTCACCAGTGCGCACACCGCGGCTGAGGTAAACGGCGTCAGTTCGAGGAAACCTGTTTTGAGGTCCATCAGATGCTTTACAAAATGGATAATGCAGAATGAGTAAAAAATGATGAATATAAAGGTCGTTCCCCAGTCCATAAAGGCTGAATTGTTAAACGGGTTTTTAATCTGCAGGCCAAAAACTAATAGTATGCCACCAAACCCAAAAGCGCATATTACGGGAGTGAGTATTAGCAACGTGTTTTTGTCGGGTATATCGCCGAATAACACAAACAACAAAAAGGAGAGAACTCCCGGTGCGGCCAATATCGGATAGGTGATGCTCGGCTTTCTGGCTACAGCGTCCATACCTCGGCGCAAAAAGGAGGGCGGCTTTTTGCTTTTCGAGACTACTTTGTACAATTCTTCAATAGTAACGCCCAAAGCTTGTGCCAATGGCAGCATTAACTCGGTCGAAGGATAGGCTGCACCGTTTTCCCATTTGGATACCGCTTTGTTGGTGACACCCAGCAGGGCGGCTAACTCTGCCTGGGAGAGGTTTTTCTGTTGTCGTCGCAGACAAAGATAGTTGCCAAATTCGTAGTTGTTCATCTCATCGCCTCCTATCAGCATTATAGCAAAGCATCCGTCAGGATGCAACGATTTAGCAGAATGTCGACTATCGAAAAACGGTAGAACTTGCTTTTTTGCTTGTCCCGCCGCTACAAATCAGGTTTTTATTGACGAAAAGTTGGAAATGTGTTACCATAATACGGATAATGAGGTTAATATGCCTTGTTTTGCGTTTTGTTCAATTTTTACATAAAATAGGAGGACAATCGAATGACTATGAAACGTTTGTTGGCGGCCCTGTTCGCTCTGGCGATGGTGCTGTCCATGACCACGGTGCTGGGCGCCTGCAAAAAGCCCGACGACGTGGACAGCAGTGACGCGGCGCTGGCCGGTGGCAACAGCTACGTGGTGGCGCTCAAGACCGCCGGCGGTATGCCTATGGAGGGCGTGGCGGTGTACGTATACACCGACGATTCCCTCAAGGACCTGGTGGAATTCAAGGAGACTGACGCCAAGGGCCGTGCCATCTTTGAGCTGCCGGTCAGCAAGAAGTATGCGGTCACCCTGTCCGGCGTGCCCAAGGGCTACGACCTGGAGGACAGCTACTCCTTTACGGACAATCTGGCCAGCATCACCCTGGTATCCAAGCTGATTCCGGACGAGAATCTGTCCGGCGCCACCCTGGGCCTGGGCGACGTGATGTACGACTTCAGCGTCACCACCCCCAAGGGGGACAAGGTGACCCTCTCCGATATGCTCAAGGAGAAAAAGATGGTGCTGCTTAACTTCTGGTACACCACCTGCACCTATTGCGTGGCGGAGTTCCCCTTTATGGAGCAGGCCTACCAGGAGTACAAGGACAACGTGGGCATCATCGCCCTCAACCCCTTTAACAACAACGCCGAAATTCAGACCTTCCAGGAGGATATGAAGCTGACCTTCCCCATGGCCAATTGCCAGGCCGCCTGGAGCACCACCTTCAACGTGCAGGGCTATCCGACCTCCATTGTGGTGGACCGCTATGGCGTCATCTGCCTCATCGAGGCGGGCGGCATCACCAGCCTGCGCCCCTTTAAGAGCATGTTTGACCATTTCACCGCCAAGGACTATGAGCAGAAGCTGTTTAACGGCCTGAGCGAGCTGGTCACCAACGAAAAGCCCAACGTAAAGATGGACGACCCGGCGGACATCGCCGCCGCCATCAACGCCAAGGATGCCCCCATCACCTATCGGGCCGAAGAGGGCGAGTCTGCCGAGTACACCTGGCCCTTTGTGCTGACCGAAAAGGACGGCCTCAAGTGCCTCAAGTCCTCCAACAAAGAGGTGGACAGCTCCTACGCCATTCTGTATGCGGACGTGGAGCTGAAGGCGGGCCAGGCCGTGGGCTTTGACTATATCTGCTCCTCCGAGAGCGGCTCGGACACGCTGGTCGTCATCGTGGATAAGGAGGATATCTATCAGATCTCCGGCGACAGCGCGGATGGCAAGTGGAAGACCTGCTATCCCTGGATCGCCACCGAGGACGGCACCTACGAGGTGGCTCTGTGCTATATGAAGGACGAGGCCGACAACGTAGGTGAGGATACGGTGTACGTACGGAATATGCGCATTCTGGACGCCGGCAAGGTGGACACCGCCACCTACATCCCCCGCTTTGCCGCCACTGAAAAAGAGGACGGCACCTATGAGTACGTCAGCGTGGTGCTCAACCCGGCGGACAACTATTACCACGTGGGGGACAAGAACGGCCCCCTGCTGCTGGCCGATCTGATGAACTACACCCAGTTCAACGAAGAAAAGACGGTCTTTGAGATGATCTACGACGGCGACGTGACCAAGGACGGCGAGAACTATTACGAGACGGTGGTGCCCTTCTGCACCATGGCCTCCAACTCCGCCCTCAACGGTGTGTGCACGGTCAGCAAGGAGCTGGCGGAGCACCTGAAGGTGGTGGCCTCCTCCATGGGCTTTGACGACGACGAGAACGAGTGGCTGAAGATCTGTAAGTACTTCCAGGCCTACGGCACCAAGGGTGCCCAGCTGCAGGATCCGGTCAAGGGCCTGGATCCCTCCAACGCCTACAAGGCCACCCTGGGCAAGAACGTGAGCACCAACGTCTTTACCTATGACCGGGTGATCATGCCCCGCGGCTTTGTGGCGGAGTTTGTGCCGGACAAGAGCGGCGTGTACCGCATCACCTCCCACAGCACCTCCCAGCAGGGCGTGGACGGCTGGATCTTTGATAAGAATCGCACCGAGCTGCTCACCTACGAGTTGGATGAGCGTATGTACAACGACGACAAGAACGTGTCGATGGTGTACTATATGGAAAAGGGCAAGCCCTATTACATCGACATCGCCTTCTGGGACGTGTATGAGAATGGCACCATCCCCTATGACATCGAGTACATCGCCCCCACTTACGATCTGTTCCGTTTGTGCTCCCCCGGCTATTTCACCTACGACGGCGACGCCACCGGCGACCAGATGTACTATCTGATCCAGGGCGGCATCGACGTGGTGCTCAAGAACGGTAAGTATTACGAGGATCTGGGCGGCGGCAAGACCGGCAGCCTGATCTATGCCGACTTCTCCGGCATCACCTCCCTGTTCAGCAACCCCATCGCCACCGTGGACGCCTACAACGAGGACGGCACGGTGCAGAAGGACAAGGATGGCAACGTGGTTAAGATCAAGGGTATGATCGACATGGGCGGCTTTGACTTCAGCAAGACGGAGGAGGATCTGTATATCCTCTCCATTCTGGATAAGTACGAAGGCGACCAGAAAAAGACCGAGCAGTATCTGAAGGATACCTGGGGCGAGGACTACGACGCCCACGCGGAGCTGTATCAGCTGGAGGACGTGTTTGCCGGCAAATACCACGGCAAGGGCGAGGACCTGACCGAGGAGGTACGCAGCTACGTGAGCAAGATGATCAACGACCCTGCCCACCCCGAGACCAAGGGCTGCGTCGTGGTGGACGAGCGCCTGGCGGAGCTGCTGCAGAAGCTGATGGAGAAGTACACCTTTGAGAACGTGGACAACGCCTGGCTGAAGCTGTGCTATTACTACGATCGTTTGGGTCCCAACGGCTGATCCTTGACCCATTCGGAAAAGAGGAATCATTATGAAAAAACAGTTTAGAGCAAGTCTGTGCCTGCTGCTGGCGGTGCTGCTGTGCCTGCCTATGGCGCTGACCTCCTGCGGCAGCCCCGCCTACCGCGTCACGGTCAAGGACGCCCTGGGCAACCCCTACACCAGCGGTGTGGTGGTCAAGTTTATGAAGGACGGCCAGCCTGCCGGCATGCAGGTGGTGGATGAGAACGGCGTGGCGGAAAAGGAGCTGGAGCCCGGCGACTACACCGTGGAGCTGTCCTTCACCTCCGACGACGTGACCTATCATTACGATACCGGCGACCTGACCCTGTCCGACAGCCGACGGGAGCTGACGGTGGAGCTGGCCCAGGCCGTGTCCGGCGACCCCACCTCCCTGATGGCGGAGACCCAGTCCCACGACGCCTATGGGGTGAGCACCGGATGCACCTACGTCACCCTCAAAAAGGGTGAGCGCAACTATTTCCTGTTCACCCCCACGGTGGCCGGTAAATACGAGTTTTCTCTGCCCGGCTCCACCGCCACACTGGGCTATTACGGCGCCCCCCACTATGTGCAGAGTCTGAATATGGCCGAGCCGGAGGACGGCAAGTTCTCTGTGTCGGTCAAGGCCAGCATGATCGGCACCAACGGCACCGGCACCACCACCCTGGTGCTGGGCGTGGACGCCGGCGATAATGAGAATTGCGTTCTGGCCATTCAGCGGATCGGCGAGCCGGACCGCACCATCGAGGATGAGCCCTGGAACGTCTATCAAAAGACCGTGACCCTGAACAAGTACACCCTGCCGGCCGGCGCCAAGCTCAGTGAGTTTGACCTGACCGCCGCCACCTACAAGCTGGTGCTCAACGACAAGGACGGCTTTTACCACCTGAACACGGCGGATGGTCCGCTGGTGCTGATGCGCCTGGGCAAAAAGTCCCAGTATCTGGACGACTTCAAGACCATTCTGGAGCACTCCGGCGTGGTGAAATACTTCTTTGACGAGAATGAGAATTTCGTTAAAAAAGAATCCTACAGCGAGTGCCTGCTGGAGTACATCGGGCAGATGGACGAGGATGCGGGCGTGTATCCGCTGACCGAGGATCTGAAATACATCGTGCAGCAGCGGGCCGATCACTCCGGCTGGTTCGACCCCGAGGACTCTCTGTATCTGTTTAAGGATGCGGCGGGCAACAACATTGCCGGCATCAACCCCGACAACTGCTGGCTGTTTATGTGCTGCTACATAGGCGCCTGAGCCACGGAGGTAACCGTATGAAGCTGATTGAAAAACTGCGCGCCCTGCCCCCGAAGCAGAAATGGTTGCTCATCGGCGGCGCGGCGGCTGCCCTGGTGCTGGTGGTGGGTCTGATCCTGCTGCTCACGCTGGGCGGCGGCAAACAGCCCGCCGGCGGCGACGCCTCCTACACGGTGGAGGTGGCCAACGAGGCCGGCACGCCTCTGCCCGGCGTGGAGGTGTATCTTTACAGAGATAAGTCTTTGAGTGACCTGATCAATTTCGCCAAGACCGACGAGGCGGGCCGGGTGACCTTTACCACCGACGCCACCGGCTGTGTGGTGGTGCTCGAGAGCGTCCCTGCCGGCTATGAGGCCGAGGCGTACTACGCCCTCTCCGGCGAGACCACCCGCATCGTGCTGAAGGCCGTGCTGCAGACCGACGTGGACCTGTCCAAGGTCACCTACCGTCTGGGGGATATGATCCACGATTTCAAATTCACCGACGGAGCCGGTAAGGAGTACGTGCTGTCCCAGCTGCTGCAGGAGAAAAAGGCGGTGGTGCTGAATTTCTGGTACACCAACTGCGGCCCCTGCGCCTCTGAGTTCCCCTATCTGCAGACTGCCTACGACAAGTATAAGGACAGCATCGCCCTGCTGGCGGTGGACCCCGGCGTGGGCGGCGACGATAACGCTGCGGTAGCCCAGTTCGCCACCACCCACAATCTCACCTTCCCCATGATGGTGTGCGACCCTGCCTGGGCCAACGCCATGCAGATCGCGGGCTATCCCACCACGGTGGTCATCGACCGCTACGGCATGATCACCTTTGTGCACACCGGCGCCATCACCGAGGCGGAGACCTTTGAGACCATCTTCGCCTTCTACGGCGCCGAGGAGTACACCCAGACGGTGGCGGACAGTGTGGACGATCTGTCGGCGGCCCTGTCCGGCTCCACCGACACCTCGGATACCTCCGATACGTCCGACACCGGCACCGGTGACGGCACCTCGGCGGATTCTCCCATCGAGATCGGCGGCACCCTGGAGTTTGACGCCTCCGTGCCGGCCGGCGGCAAGACCTATTACCACGTGTATAAGGTGTCCGGCACCACCCTGACCATCCAGAGCAAGGACGCCTACGTGGAATACGAGGGCAAGACCTACAACGCCCAGAACGGCACGGTGTCGGTGCCGGTGACCAGCCCGGACGTGAACACCCCGGTCAAGCTGGCCATCGGCAACAACGGCAGCTCCGCCGCCACCTTTAAGGTGTTCTTCACCTATCCCGGCGGCACCCTGTCCAACCCCTTTGAGCTGAAGATGGGTGATCTGACCACCAACATCCAAAAGGGCAACGACCAGGGCGTGGTGTACACCTACACCGCCACCGACAACGGCACGGTGGAGATGTACGTCACCAGCGCCACCTCCGGTGTCCGATACGATTTTGTGCTGTACAACCTGAACACCTACGCCAACCGCACCCTCGATGAGGACGCAGAGGAGGCCAATGGCCGCCAGGTGGTGTCCGTGGCGGTGAATAAAGGCGACGTGCTGCAGGTGACGGTGAGCGTCCTGCCGGACGAGAACAACGAATATCCGGCGGCCACCATCAAGAGCAATCTGACCTTCAAAAAGTCCAGCGGCCCCACCACATCCGCCAAGCCGAAGGACGTGACCTATTCCGCCACCGTTAAGGATACGGACGGCAAGGCGGTTTCCGGCGTGAGCCTGCAGTTTGCGGTGGGGGACAGCAAAAAGAGCGCCACCACCAACGCCTCCGGCGCCGCCTCGGCGGTGCTGCCCTTTGGCGATTGCACCGTCACCGTGACCGTGCCCGCCGGCTACATTGCCGAGCGGCTGTCCTATACGATGAACGCGGTCCAGCCCTCTGTCCAGATCGTGCTGGAAAAGGAGCCGGAGCAGGACGTAAGCGAGGGCACCGTGCCCACCGACTATACGGTCAAGGTGCTGGACGGCAGCGGCAAGCCCCAGACCGGCGTCACGGTCCAGTTCTATCTGGGGGATGAGAAAAAGGCCGAGCAAAAGGTAGACAGCCAGGGCGTGGCCAAGGTCACCCTGACCGACGCCACCTACACGATCAGGCTCACCGGCACCGACCTGCGGTACGACCAAAAGGCGGCGGTGGTCTCTGTCTCCGCCCCCTCTGTGGAGCTGCTGCTGGCCCCCTATTACAGCAAGGACGCCTACGAGCTGGTCGGCGATCCGGCTACCGGCAAAAACGTCCGGGCCTATTTCGTGACCGCCGGCACCATGTACGTGGACCTGAAGCCCGGCGAGCGCAACTATTTCCTGTTCGCCCCCGAGGAGCCGGGCACCTACCGCATCACCACCACCAGCACCTATGCCAAGGTGGGCTATTACGGCGGCAGCGTGCACTTTGTGCAGGCCAATAACCTGGCGGAGGATCTGACCAACAACGCCTTTACCGTGTCCGCCCGTGAGGTGGGTCCCACCTTTGTGCTGGGCGTGGACGCCGCCACCAACATCAGCGGCACCATCATGCACGTCACCCGCATCGGTGACCCTGAGTGGAGCATTGCCGACGAGCCGTGGCACGAGTATACGGCCACCCACACGCCGAAGCCCTATACCCTCACCCTGGGCAGCGGCCAGAGTTTGACCAACTTCGACCTGACCGCGGATAAGTACACCCTGGTCTATAACGACAGCGACGGCTTCTACCACCTGGACAGCAAGACCGGCCCCGTGGTGTATCTGCGCTTTAACGACAAGGCTCCCTACATTTCGTTCCAGCAGATCCTTTCCAGCTTCCATATCAGCGCGTATCTGTACGATACCAACGGTGACTTCCTGCGCAAGGAGGAATACACCGCCTGCGTGCAGGAGTACGTCAACAATATGGACTCCACCCACGGGGTGTACCCGTTGACCAAGGACCTGGAATATATCCTCAAGCAGTACGGCAAGCACCAGGGCTGGTGGGATCCCAACAGCCCCACCTATCTGTTTGCCGAGGCGGGGGACGTCAATCTGGATCTGGCGTGGATGTTCGCCCTGTGCTACGTGAAATGACCCTGATTTTGATATAAGGAGATGCGATACTATGCGTATGATGAGAATGATCTGTGTGCTGCTGCTGGCCCTCTGTCTGTTGGGCACCCTGTGCGCCTGCGACGCCGGCGGCAAGAACCCCAACCCCGACAGCAGCGTGACCGATGACAGCTCGGCGGATGCCAGCACCGGCGACGAGAGCTCTCAGCCCGCCGACGACGGCAAGGAGACCTACACCGTCACCGTTTTGGACGCCGACGGCAATCCCGTGTCCGGCGCTATGGTGCAGCTGTGCAAGGAGACCTGCATCCCCACCATGACCGACGCCAACGGCGTGGCCACCTGGAGTCTGGCCGAGGACGAGTACAAGGTGTCCTTTGCCATCGCCCCCACCGGCTATGCAGTGGAGGAGGCCTATTATTTCGAGGGCGACGCCACCGAAATGACCATCACCCTGCAGGCCGCTGAATAATCCAATAGAGACGCAAAAAAGAGGCTCCCGACCGCAGTCGGGAGCCTCTTTGCGTATGTTCGTTTACACCAGTTCGTCCACCGCTTCCTTGAGCATCTCGTAGGTGACCGAGCTGTAGAAGATGTGGGTGATGACGCCGGTTTCATCCAGCACCAGGGTGTAGGGATAGGTGCCCCGACCACCCAGAGTGGTGTAATAGCCATTCTCATAGGTGCCGCCCTCCGGGATATAGTCGTTGGCGAACACGATGGCGGAGTCGGGATAATACTGGGCGATATACGCCGGGGCGGTGGCGGTGGCCATGCCATGGGCGGCGATCACCGTGACCCGGTCCGCGTATTCGGTGGCGATGCGGTCAAAATAGGGCAGCTCGTTGACGCAGGGGGTGCACCAGGTGCCCCAGAAATTCAGCACCGTCACCCGTCCGGTGGCGGAGGGGTCCACGGTCTCGCCGGTGACGCCGTCCCCGGTGACCACGTCCAGGGGATAGCTATAGCACACATCCCCCACCTGGTTGCCCCGCTGGGTGTCCGCCGGGCCGGCCGGGCCGCTGTCCTGAGTCCAATAATAGCCGATGGCGCCTGCCAGCACCGCCAGCATCAGCAGGCCGGCGACGATGCGGGTGACCAGCCGCTTGCGGCGGTTGGGTTTTTCCGCCGCCGGGGCGGTGGCTGCGCCGGGGGCCACCAGGACCTTCGGCCCCTTCCACCGGATGGCGCCGGTGGGGCACACCGCCGCGCACTCGCCGCAGCTGATGCACTCCGGGTCACCCACGTGGCGGATGTCCATCTGACAGTGGCTGATGCACTTGTTGCAGTCCACGCATTTCTGCCGCTCCAGCTTGATGCCAAACACAGAGATGCGGTTGAACAGACCGTAGATAGCGCCCAGGGGGCAGATAAACCGGCAGAACAGCCGGAACACGAAAATACAGCCCAGGGTGATGCTCACCAGCAGCAGGAATTTCCAGGTGAAGATGGGACCCAGCATGGAGAAATAGCTGGCGTTGACCTTGTTGGCCAGCAGGGAAATGCCCCCCTCCAGAGTGCCGGCGGGGCATATGTACTTACAAAAGGCCGGCAGCGGCGTGTCCCGCAGGGCGTATAGCACCGGCACGATGACCACGAGAAAGACCAGGATGACGTATTTGAGATAGGAGAGCAGCCGGGTGACCGGGCTCTTTTTCAGCTTGGGGGTCTTGATTTTGTGCAGCAGCTCCTGAATAAGGCCAAAGGGGCACAGCCAGCCGCAGATCATCCGCCCGAACAGCACGCCGTACAGCAGAAGGACGCCACCCACGTAGAAGAGGGTGCTTTTGCCCGCCTGAAAGGAGCCCTGCAGCGAGCCCAGGGGGCAGGCACCCACCGCACCGGGGCAGGAGTAGCAGTTGAGTCCCGGCACACAGGCCACCTTGGTGGAGCCGGTGTAGATGTTGCCGGACACAAAGCCCTTGAGATTGGCGTTGAATAACAGGGCGAAGTAGAGCTGCATCCATTTCCGCTTGGAGGGCCAATATTTTTGGATGAAATTCTTCACTTTTTTCATATCTCCATCACCCCAATCCAATGCACTCGGTGCAGATGTTGATGGCCTTGGTCAGCACGTCCATCCAGCCATCGGCCAGCCATCCGTACAGCACCATACCCACCGCCAGCACCAGCACGGCGTACCGGGCCACAGCCAGCCACTTGTCTTTATTAGGGGCGGCTGCCGCCGGTGCCGGGGCGCCGGGGATCTGCCGCAGCAGGGCGATCTCCCGCCGGATGCTGCGCCGCCGGTGGTAGGCGGCAAACACGCCGTAGGCAAAGGGGATGCCCATACAGGGCAGCAGCACCCACATGGCAGCGATCATAGAGGCGTTGATCTCGGTCCGGTGGAAGTGGTCCACGTTGAGGGCGTACCACAAAAACACCGCTGCGCCCGCCGTCAGCAGACCAACGGAGAGCCACCGGTGGAGCTGCCGGGCGCGGTACTCCCGCCGGATGGCGGAGGCCAGCTCCGGGTTACACACCTCACCCAGGTCCCGGGCCAACAGCCGCCCCAGGGTGACCTCGTCCCGGTCCGGGGCGGCGTCGGCCGCCGCCGGCAGCAGGGGATGCAGGATAAAGCCCACCGCCACCAGGCCCAGGCACACGAACACCGGCACCGCAATGGGGGCAAAGGCGGCGGCAACCGCCTCCCGGGAAAAGGGATGGTCGCCGGTGCGGTAGATGCTCACGCAGGCGCTCATCAGACACACCGCCGCCACCAGCAGCGCGGCGGTGACCAAAACAAAGTATACAAGGCGCACGGTTTTTCGTTGTTTTTCCGTCATAGGAAGACCTCCATACGCAAAAATCTCTTCATATCATACCATACTTATGTCGAATTGTAAACGCCGGGAAGGAGAGAAATCCGCAAATGTGTCAATCTTTCCCGGAGGATAGCACCCATTGTCGATTTTTTTGCATTTTTATCGGTTTATCTCCAGGAAATACTTGCAAAATTGACGAATGTGCGGTACTATGTAATTTGGTGTATTCTAGTTATATTTTATTTTATAAATATATAAGTAGAGCATAAAACTCCATGGCGAGAAAGGAAATCATCATGAAGAACAGACATCTCTCCAAAACTCTGCACGGGGTGCTGAGCATGCTGGCGGCTGTGTCCATCGTACTGGGCGCGGTCCCGATGGTGTTTGCCGAGGAGGGTCCCACACAGGGCGACATCCTGGGCAAGTGGGATAGTTCCCTGCGGGTGGACTATACCGACTATCTGGACAGCGACGTGATGTTCCGCCTGCCCAGCGGCATAGCCGCCGACGAGGACGTGTCGGTGATCATCAAGATCGGCGAGCCCTCTCTGATGGACGCCTACGACGGCACCGACAAGACCATGAGCCTGCAGGAGTACGCCACCACCAAGGAGGCCAAAGCGGTCACCGACCGCATCGCGGCCCGCAAGGCGGAGATTCTGTCCCTGCTGGACGAGCAGGGCGTGGAGTATACAACCGGCGAGGACTACAACGCTCTGTTCAGCGGCTTTGAGCTGCTGGTCAAAGCGGGGGACTATGCGGTCACCTGTATGTCCCTGGGCTCCGGCGAAAAGGCCATTCTGAGCGAGGCCTACCGCCCGGCTGAGACCAAGCTGGTGGAGAACGACGTCAACGTATACGAAACCGGTATCTTCAACTCCTCCGACGTGGCCTACGACGGCTCCGGTATGGTGGTGGCGGTGCTGGACACCGGTCTGGACTCCAACCACACCGCCTTCTCGGTGGACAATTTCACCTCCGAGACCCTGGGCCTGACCTATAAGGACGTGGCGGCCCTGGTGGGCAAGACCAAGGCCAGCGAACTGTCCGAGGGCCTGACGGTGGACGACGTCTACATCAACGAAAAGGTTCCCTTCGGCTACGACTATGCGGATAAGGACCCGGACGTGTATTCCACCCACAACAACCACGGCACCCACGTGTCCGGCGTGATCGTGGGTAGGGACGATACCATCACCGGCGTGGCGCCCAATGCCCAGCTGGTGTCCATGAAGATATTCTCCGACGTGCAGGATTCTGCCCTCAGCTCCTGGATATTGGCGGCGCTGGAGGACTGCGTGGTGCTGGGTGTGGACGTGATCAATATGTCCCTGGGTACCGCCTGCGGCTTTGGCCACGAGAGTGAGGAGGAGCTGCTGGACGGCGTGTACGACCGCATCCGCAAGGCCGGCATCGCCGTGGTGGTGGCCGCCTCCAACAGCTACAACTCCGCCTACAGCTCCGAGGCCAACGGCAACCTGCCCCTGACCTCCAACCCCGACTCCGGCACGGTGGGCTCCCCCGGCACCTACGAGGGCACCATGTCGGTGGCCTCGGTCAACGGCGTGGAGACCCCCTACATAAAGTTTGGAAAGACCATCATCTACTTCGACGAGGCCAACGACAACTCCGGTAAGGAAAAGCATTTCTTCGACACCCTCCTGGGCGAGGAGGATTCGGTCAAGGCCCAGTTTGTCACGGTGCCCGGCGTGGGCCGCTCCGCCGACTACACCGGCCTGGATGTAAAGGGCAAGATCGCCCTGGTGCGCCGCGGCTCCAACACCTTTGAGGAAAAGGCGCTGATCGCCGAGGCCCAGGGCGCCATCGGCATCATCATCTACAACAACGTCTCCGGTGATATCAAGATGAACATCGGCGACGCCACCCTGGCGGTGTGCTCCATCTCCCAGGACGACGGCGAGATGCTGGCCGCCCAGGGCAGCGGCACCCTGCTCATTGCCCGGGACCAGACCTCCGGCCCCTTTATGTCCGACTTCTCCTCCTGGGGTCCCACCCCCAGCCTGGGCATCAAGCCGGAGATCACCGCCCACGGCGGCAACATCCTCTCCTCGGTCACCGGCGGCGGCTACGACCGTCTGTCCGGCACCTCCATGGCCTGCCCCAACCTGGCGGGCGTGACGGTGCTGCTGCACCAGTACGTGGTGGAGAACTTCCCCGAGATCGCCAATAACGCCGGCGCTGTGACCGCCATGGTCAACCGGCTGATGATGTCCACCGCCGACATCATCATCAACACCAACGGCGAGCCCTATGCGGTGCGCAAGCAGGGCGCCGGCCTGGCCAACCTGGCCTCCTCCATCGACACCCCGGCCTGCATCATCACCTACAACAAGGACGGCCAGGAGATGGACACCACCAAGCTGGAATTGGGGGACGACCCGGACAAGACCGGCGTCTACGAGATGACCTTTACGGTCAGCAACTTCGGCGATAAGACCCTGTCCTATGACCTGGGCGCCCACGTGATCACCGAGGGTGTCAGCGACACCAAGACCAACGCCGGTAAGACCACCGTCACCGAAGAAGCCTACGTGCTGGAGGGTGCCAAGGTGGAGATCGTGGCGGTGGAGGGCGGCTCCGCCCGGGGCCATAAGATCACCGTGGCCGGCGGCGAGGACGCCAAGGTCACCGTCCGGATCACCCTCAGCGATGAGGATAAGCAGTATCTGGACCAGTCCTTTGAAAACGGTATGTACGTGGAGGGCTTCATCACCCTGGAGGCCACCCGCGGCACCAAGATCGACCTGAGCGTGCCCTATCTGGCCTTCTACGGTGACTGGACCGTGGCCCCCATGTTTGACCTGGATTACTACGACACCAACGCCGACGAGCTGGACGACGGCATCGACCCGGAGGATAAGCTGATGGCGGACGCCTATCCCACCCGTGCGGTGGGCGGCATCTCCAGCGACTTTGTCAGCTATCTGGGCTCCTACTACTTTGTGCAGGATCCCGAGGACATCGTCATCTCCGCCAGCCGGGATTACATCGCCCTGTCCAACCAGGAGGGCGCGGTCCACACCCTGCGGTTTGTGTGGGGCGGTCTGCTCCGCGGCGCCCGCAAGATCGATATCACCATCACCGACGATACCACCGGCCAGGTGGTGTTTGAGTGTGTGGACGACGACGTGCGTAAGTCCTATGGAGACGGCGGCCCCATCCGCCCCTCCAACATCGAGGTCGAATTCGATACTAAGGAGTACAATCTGGCCAACAACAGCAAGTACACCGTGCGGCTGGTGGGCCACATGGACTACGGCGACGGCGGCCTGACCACCAACAAGAAGAACGTCATCGAGTTCCCGCTGACTGCGGACTTTGAGGCCCCCACCGTCAGCGACGTGGAATACTACTACGAGTACGACAAGACCGAGAAAAAGAACAAGCTGTTTGCCAAGGTGGCCCTGTACGACAACCACTACGCCATGTGTATGCAGCCCGGCTACGTGGTGACCGGCGCCGACGAAAACGGCAACGAGATACCGGAGATGAAGGCCTTTGAGCAGTATATGATCCCGGTATACTCCAAGGAGAACAGCACCACCTACGTGACCTTTGAGCTGACCGATTACATCTATCAGATCAAGGACCAGGCGGTCAACAAAAACACCTTTGTGCTGACCTGCTACGATTACGCCCTCAACTACGCCTCCTACGAGATCCGTCTGCCCGACGAGTACACCGACTTCTACTTCGAGGGCCTGGAGGAGGGCCTGACCCTCAGCCCCAACGAGGTGTTCACCCTGGAGCCGGTGGTGGCTCCCGACACCCAGTGGGCGGAGCTGCTGGAGTTTTCCTCCTCCAAGCCCAGCGTGGCCCGTGTGGTCAACAACAAGATCGTGGCGGTGTCCTCCGGTACCGCCATCATCCGCGTCAGCGATCCCCGGTCGGATAAGCGTATGACCTTTACGGTCAAGGTGCTGAAAAAGAGCGACGAGGGCTATCGCAAGTACGATAAGCCGGTGGCGGATATGTTCATCCTGAGCGGCTACACCACCGACAAGGCCTATTATATGCTGGATAACGAGGACAAGGACATCGGCGACACCGGCAACATCCGCTTCTTTGAGGGCCGGTACAGCCTGTCCATGTATCCCTCGGAGGCGGTCACCCTCAATTACGACCTGGACGCCTATTTCCCCAAGGACACCGAGGTGGCGTTCGAGTCCAGCAACGAGTCCATCGTCAAGGTGTCGGCCACCGGCACCGTCACAGCGGTGGCGGAGGGCTTTGCCTCGGTGACGGTGAAGATCCTGCAGGACGGCAAGAGCACCTATTATTCCGAGTCGGTGTCGGTGGAGGTCAAGGACCCCTACGACGCCACCGGCGGCATCCTCAACCACTACTACGGCCTGGGCGGTCTGGTGGAGGTGCCCAGCCGCCTGAAGCTTAAGGAGATCGGCGCCTTCGCCTTCTCCAACTTTGAGTACATTGACAAGACCCCGGAGGAGCTGGCAGAGGACGACCGGGAGACCACCAAGCAGTGGTACATCGGTGACAACACCGTCACCAAGGTGGTGCTGCCCGAGGGCATCGAAAAGATCAACGCCTACGCCTTTGCCAATCTGACGGCCCTGGAGGAGATCGTGCTACCCTCCACCCTGACCGCCATCGAATACGGCGCCTTCTACGGCTGCACCGCGCTGCAGAAGATCACCTTCAGCGGTGACAACAACCTGCAGATCGTCAACCAGCACGCCTTTGAAAAGTGCGACCTGCAGAAGACGGTGGAGCTGACCGCCGCCTGCGTCATCTCCGACTATGCCTTTGCGGGCAATCAGGATCTGGAGAAGGTGGTCACCGGCGACAGCCTGCTGTCCATCGGCCAGTACGCCTTTGCCGGCTGCGAGAGCCTGGAGGACGTGACGGTCACCGCCGGCCTGGTCAAGTACGGTGCCTACGCCTTTACCGGCTGCGAGAGCCTGACCGAGTTCTACGTGAATGCGGCGGTGCTGCCGGAGGGTATGTTCTACGAGTGTGAGTCTCTGACTAAGGTGACCATCGGCCCGGACGTCAACGACATCGGTGCGTTTGCCTTCCGCACCACCGAGGTGGCCACCTTTGAGGTGAAAAAGGGCAACAAGGCCTTTAAGGAGCAGACCGCCAGCTACATCCTCTCCGCCGACCAAAAGACGCTGGTGGCGGTGGCGCCCACCGTGACCGGCACCGTGGGTGCCGAGCAGATCGGCGGCGCCGCAGTCACCGCCGTGGCCAAGGGCGCCTTCTCCCACGGGGTCAAGGTGACCCAGGTCAACCTGCCCCAGGTCACCGAGCTGGGGGACTATGCCTTTGGCTCCTCCAGCCAGCTGGCCTCCGTCACCCTGGGCGCTCTGGAGAAGATCGGCGAATACGCCTTCTTCGAGACCGCCATCACCACCCTGCCCGCCTTTGATGCCAAGACCGAGATCGGCCGATACGCCTTTGCCTTTACCGCCATCACCGAGGTCACCATCCCGGATAAGATGGAGGTGGCCGAGGGCGTGTTCAGCGAGTGTCAGCAGCTGACCACCGTGGTGGTGGGCAACGACGTCACCCTAGGCAAATACGCCTTTGGTATGGATAAGGACTCCGCCTTTACGGTGGAGAGACTGGACCGGGACGGCAAGCGGTATTTCTATTACACCTTCGGCACCGCCCTGTCCTCCGTCACCATCGGTGACAACGCCGACATCGGCGAGACCGCCTTTACCAATGCGGCCAGCCTGGAAAAGGTCACCCTGGGCGCCGGCGCCAAGCTGGGCAAGATGGCCTTTTACAACAACGCCAGCCTGAAAGAGATCGACCTGTCCGCGGTCACCGAGGTGGGCGACTACGCCCTGTCCGGCGACGTGTACTTTATGTGTCTGGACGACCAGATGAGCGTGGCGGCGGTGGATAGCGACGGCCACTATATGTATACCTATCACTCCCCCCGGATCCCGGCGGCCGACCTGTCCGCCGCCGAGGAGATCGGCGAGTACGCCTTTGCCTATTGCCGGGATATGGTGTCGGTCAAGCTGGGCGACAAGATCGATCAGATCAAGCCCTACACCTTTGCCGGCTGCATCGCCCTGGCCGATATCAACACGGCCAAGGTGGAGACGGTGGGCGAATACGCCTTTACCGAGTGCGGTGCGCTGCCTGCGGTGGATCTGTCCGCCGCCAAGGAGATCGGCGAATACGCCTTTGTGTACAACCGGGCGCTGGCCTCTGTGACCTTCAACCCCAAGGGCGTGGAGATCGGCGAGGGTGCCTTCTCCTATGGCGAGGCCCTGACCTCCGTTACCAATATGAATGCGGTCACCGCCATCGGTGACTACGGCTTTGCCTATACCGCCCTGGCCGGCGCGGACCTGACCGGCGCCGAGTCCATCGGCGACCACGCCTTTATGAAAGAGGCGTACACGCCCTTTACCGTCACCCTGGGCGAGGACCTGGAGACGGTGGGGGATAACCCCTTTGCCCTGTGTGTGCTGAAGCCCTTCAGCCGGGTAGAAGAAACCGGCAAGGGCGACGACAAGCGGCAGGAGACGGTCTTTACCTACGACCTGAGCAAGACGGTGCGGGTCATCGACGGCTCCCTGTACTGCGCGGTGGACACCGGCCTGGTGCTGATCACCTATCTGGGCACCGCGCCCCTGGCCGCCACGGTGGCCGAGGATACGGTGCGTGTGTCCGCCATGGCCTTTACCGGCAGCGACGCCAAGCTGGTCACCCTGCCCTATACGGTGGCGGCGGTGGGCCACAAGGCGTTCTACGACTGTGACGACCTGGAGATGGTGGTGTTCCAGAGCTACAACGCCCCCATCCTGGAGGAGGCCTTTGACCCCACCTATTACGAGATGTTTACCCACATCCCCGGCACCGGCGACTATGGCACCTACACCGACTACGACGGCAATGAGGTGGCCATCACCGGCACGGGCATGCTGCCCTACTATATGTGGAACGCCACCGACGGGCTGTACAGCAACGTGTTCTACGGCGCCAACTTTAAGGATTACGTGGGCTACGTAGAGGACAAGGTGGCGATGATCCGTCCCGTCAACGGACAGCACTACGATTCCTACGTCTATCAGCAGTATTTCGACGTATATCTGGACGGCGCCATCGCGGCGGACCAGGTGGCGGTGGCCGCCATCCGTGCCATCAAGGCCATCCCCGCCAAGGTGTCCCTGGACCATCAGCCGCTGGTGGCGGCGGCCCGGGCGGCATACGACAAGATCGCCACCACCCTGCAGCAGGGTCTGGTGAGCAACTACGCCGACCTGATCACCGCCGAGCAGCGCATTGCGGCTCTGCTGGCGGCCCAGAACGAGCCCCAGGAGGAGCAGCCCCCCGTGGAGGAGGAGAACCGCTACGGCTGGATCGTCTGGGTCTGCGTGGGCGCGTTGCTGCTGCTGGCAGCGGCGGCCGGCCTGTGGCTGGGCATCCGGCGCAAGGGCTCTCTGGGCGCCTTCCTCCGGTCTGTGCCCGGCGGGCTGAAAGCCATCGCCCTGTGGCTGGGTGCGGCCTGCGTGGCGCTGGCGGCGCGGATCAAGGTGGGCGGCACCAAGCTGGTGGCCCGCCTGCCCAAGAAAAAAGAAAAAGCCCCCGCTGAGGAGCCCGTGGTGGAGGAAGCCCCCACTGAGGAGGCCCCCGCCGAGGAGATTTCCACCGAGGAAGCCCCCGCTGTGGAAACTCCGGCCGAGGAGGCCCCCGCCGAACAGCCGACTGAGGCCGACGCCCCGGTGGCGCTGGCCCAGGAGGGCAACCCCACCATCGTGGAGGAAGTTCCGGCCGAGGAACCTCCGGTGGAGGAAAAAACCGCCAAGAAAGAGAAAAAGCCCCGTGTCAAAAAAGAGCGGGTCAAAAAGGTGCGGGTCAAGAAGGGCCGCGCCAAGAAGAAAAAAGCCCGGATGAAAAACCCGGAAAAGGCCCGCAAGGTGCGTATGGCGCTTTTGATCGGGCTGGGTGTGCTGGCCCTGGCCGCCACCGTGTACTACACCGTGGTGTACGTGGACTGGAGCGGGGAAAAGGGTCCCTACGAGATCAACGATGCAGACAATTTTACGGTCAGCGTTCGCTTTGACGCCAATGGCGGCACCTTCACCACCAACACCTCGGTGATCGTGGACTCCTTCAACGTCCAGGATATGACCGCCGGCTCGGATGGCAAGGTGTCCATCGCCCTGCTGTCCCCGGACGATAAAAACCGCGGCAACGACGCCTTTGCCGCCACCAAGAGCGGCAGCTTTTTGGTGGGCTGGTACGCCGAGCGCACCGAGACCGGCAAGGACGCCGAGGGCAACCCGGTCTATACCTACGCCAAGCCCTGGGATTTCTCCAAGGATACCCTGCAGGTGGCGGCCGACGGCAGCTACACCTCTGCCCAGCCGGAGCTGACCCTGTACGCGGCCTGGGCGCCCCGTCTGGAGGTGCAGTTCTATCTGTACGGCGACGAGAGCGAGGCTCTGGGCAGCTACGTCTTTGATCCGGCGGAGATTGCGAATATCACCGTGCCCGCCTGGAACGAGGAGACCGGCGCCATGGAGATGTACAAATTCCCGGAGCGGGCCGGCTACACCTTTGAAAAGGCCTATTACGACGCCGCCGGCACCCGGCCGGTGGACACCGCCACCCTCCAGCACCCCGCCAAGGTCAACTACGAAAACGGCACCGTGGAGAACGCGGCGCTGAAGGTGTATCTGGACTGGACCGAGGGCGAGTGGTACCACATCTATACGGTGGAGCAGTTCCTGGACAACGCCAGTGTCAACGGCAGCTACGTGCTGCACGCCGATCTGGACTTTACCGACGAGGTGTGGCCCACCTCCCTGATGTACGGCAACTTCTCCGGCAAGATCCTGGGCAACGGCCACACCATCCGCAACGTGACCGTCACCCAGACCAACAACTCCAAGACCAGTGCCGGTCTGTTCGGCCACCTGACCGACACGGCGGCCCTGAATGACCTGACCCTGTCCAATATCACCTTTACCATCAAGTCCGGCACCCGTGTGGCCGGCACCACCTACGGCCTGCTGACCGGCACCCTGTCCGCAGGGGCCGACCTGACCGGCCTGACCATCACAGACAGCCATCTGCAGATCGACTCCGGCTGTTATTTCGGCGCCGATGACTACGTGATCGGCCTCATCTGCGGCGCGGGTGACCCCGGCGCCCTGGAGGCCGCCATCGACTGGGCGGTGGTGGGTAAAGACCCCGACCGCCTGACCATCGAGGTCAACGGCAACGCGGTTACTCTCAAATTCGTTGAATAAAACCCCAAAAAACAGAAAAGGAGCGATTTTGTGAAACGGAAAATTCTCAGTTTGGTGCTGTGCCTGGCTATGTGCGTGGGTATGGCGGCTACCTTTGGCGGCTGCAGCGGCAGCTCGGACGCCTTCGTGGTGATGGTCGACCAGCTGGACGGCCTGTTCAACCCCTTCTTCTCCACCTCCGCCTCGGACGGCACCATCGTGGCCATGACCCAGATCGGTATGCTGTCCTCCAAGTATGAGGGCGGTGAGGTCCAGGTGGCCTACGGCGACAACGAGGCCGTGGTGACCAAGGACTACGACATCACCGAAAACGACGACGACACCATCACCTACACCTTTGTGCTGAAAAACGGCATCCAGTTCGCCGACGGTCACCCTCTGACCATGGAGGACGTGCTGTTCAACTACTACGTGTATCTGGACCCGGTGTACACCGGCTCCAACACCCTTTACTCCACCGATATCCTGGGTCTGGCGGAATACCGCACCCAGACGGTGGGCTCCTCCTCCGACGACAGCGACGATCTGATCTCCTCCCAGGCGGCCACCCGTGCGGCGGCCCGCATCAACGAGCTGGTCAACCTCTTCAACTCCGAATTGAAGGCCTCCTCCACCAAGGAGGTGGGCTATGCGGTGATGAAGGCGGCCATCCAGACCCACTCGGTCTCCTCCGGCTATAAGGACGCCCTCTCCAACGACCCGGACGAGGTGTCCAGCACCGACCTGCTGATGGACTATGAGTACGCCCTGAAGCTGTTCAAGGAGGAGCTGGAGGACGACTATGTCAGCGCCCAGGAGTCCTATACCGACGAGCCCTATAAGTCCCACGAGGAATTTAAGAACGACATCTTCCGCTTTATGTACACCGAGGGCTACGTAGAGGTGGAGTATGCCGAGGGCGAGGACGGCAAAAAGGACCGCACCAAGATCCAGAGCCTGACCCCGGCCTATCCCTCCACCATCACCACCAAGGAGGCGGCCATCGACTACATCTACAACGATAAGATCGCCCGCGAGCTGGACATCATCCTGTATTACTGGGCCACCGGCACCACCCTGCAGAATGAGTTCACCGCCAAGGCCAAGGAGGTCATCCTCCACGAGAACATCGCCGACGACGGCTCTCTGGCGGTGGAGAGCATCTCCGGCATCGTGTCCCTGGGCCACACCGATATGGCGGGCGAGACCATTACGGTCAACGGCACCGACTACACCGTGGCCTCCGGCCACAATGCGGACGGCACCGTCACCAACACCGAGGAATACGACGTGCTGCAGATCACCATCAACGGCGTGGACCCCAAGGCCATCTGGAACTTTGCTCTGACCGTGGCGCCCCAGCACTATTACGGCGAGGGCAGCTCGGTGGACGTGGACATCGCGAACAACAAGTTCGGCGTAGAGTTCGCCAGCTTTGACTTTATGAGCGACGTGGTCCAGTCCCCCCGCAACATCAAGCTGCCCATGGGCGCCGGCTCCTACCGCGTCACCAACAGCTCCAACAGCGACGCCCCCACCGAGGGCGAGTTCTACACCAACAACGTGGTGTACTTTAAGCGCAACGATCACTTCCACACCGTAGGCACCGGCATCGAGAATGCCAAGATCGAAAAGCTGCGCTATCAGGTGGTCAGCTCCTCCAACGCCATCGCGGCCCTGGAGAGCGGCAACGTCCACTACATCACCCCCGCGCTCACCACCGATAACTACGAAAAGCTGGAAAAGCTCTCCTCCAAAGGCATGGTCACCCTGACCACCGACCAGCTGGGTTACGGTTACATCGGCGTCAACGCCGCCAAGATCAACGACATCAACCTGCGCAAGGCCATTATGTGCGCCATGAACACCTCTCTGGCTCTGGACTATTACCGGGCCGGTACCGCCTCCCAGATCTTCTGGCCCATGTCCAAGGTCAGCTGGGCCTATCCCAAGGGCGCGGACGCCGAGGACAACGGCTTTGACTATCCCCAGGCCGGCGCCTGGAGCGAGGACATGGCCAAGACCAACATCGAGAAGTATATGCGGGAGGCCGGTGTGTCCGCCGGTGACAGCGACCTGAAGGTCACCTTCACCATCGCCGGCTCCAGCCTGCAGGACCACCCCACCTACAAGGTGTTCCGTGACGCCGCCGCTCTGCTCAACGAGATGGGCTGGCAGATCGAGGTGGTGTGCGACACCCAGGCCCTGACCAAGATCAACACCGGCTCTCTGGCCGTGTGGGCCGCTGCCTGGGGCTCTGCTCTGGACCCCGACCTGTACCAGGTGTATCACAAGGATTCTGCCGCCACCAGCACCCTGGCCTGGGGCTATAACTATCTGAAGAACAGCGGCTCCGCCGAGGAGACTGACCTGCTGGATGACCTGTCCGACCTGATCGAGGAGGCCCGCTCCACCAACGACCAGGAGGAGCGCTCCGAGCTGTATCAGGAGGCTATGGGCTACATCCTGGATCTGGCCATCGAGCTGCCGGTGTACCAGCGCAGCGTGCTGTATGCCTTCAACTCCAAGGTCATCAACCCGGACAGCCTGCCGGACGGCGCCTCTATGAACCCCTACTCCTCTCCGCTGGATCGCATCTGGGAAGTGGAGTTCGCCGACTAAAATACCGACCGAATATCGGGGGATTGTATGTTAAAGTATATTGTAAAAAGATTGGGACTGGCCCTGGTGATCCTGCTGGGCGTGTCCATGATCATCTACTTTCTCATCCGGTTGATGCCGGTGGATTTTATCCAGGATAAGATCAACGCCATCAACCAGGGCGGCGCCACCGTCACCGAGGAAACGGTGCAGGCCATGTACGCCATGTACGGCCTGGGGGACAATAGCTTTGGAGGCATTCTCAAGGGCTATTTCACCTGGCTGGGGGCGCTGGCCCGGTTTGACCTGGGTACCAGCTTTGTGTACGGTCTGCCGGTGGCAGAGGTGATCGTGGAGCATATGGGTATCTCCTTCGCCATTGCTCTCATCGCAACGATTTTCGAGTTTTTGATCGCGATTCCCTTGGGCATTACAGCCGCCACCCACCAGTACAGTCTGCGGGATTATTTCGTGACTGTGCTGGTGATGATCGGCATCTCCCTGCCCTCCTTCTTCTTCGGCAATATGCTCAAGGACCTGCTGGCCCTCAAGCTGGGCTGGTTCCCGGCCTCCGGCCTGGTCAACGCCACCGTGTCCTACACCGGCGTGGAGCTGCTGCTGGACTATGTGCGGCATATGGTGATACCCATTCTCACCATCGTCATCCTCAGCATCGGTGCCCGTATGCGTATGACCCGCACCAATATGCTGGAGGTGCTCAGCTCCGATTACATCCGCACCGCCCGAGCCAAGGGCCTCAAGGAGAGCGTGGTCATCAACAAGCACGCCTTCCGCAACACCCTGATCCCGCTGGTGACCTCTATGGCGGGTCTACTGCCCACCCTGTTCTCCGGCGCCATCATCACCGAGCAGGTGTTCGACCTGCCCGGTATCGGTAATATCGCGCTGGATGCCATGAACCGGGGCGACATTCCCTTCATCATGGGCTACAATATGTTCCTGGCTCTGCTGAGCGTGCTCGGTGTTCTGCTGTCAGACCTGATGTACGCGGTGGTGGATCCCAGAGTTAAGTTGGAGTGAGGTGAACGTAGATGGAAGAGAATAAAACTCCCGTCGTGGACACTGCGGCGGATACCGAGACCCCTCTGGACAAAAACGTTCGCCTGATGTCCCCCACCCGTATGGTGGTGCGCCGCTTTTTCCGCTCCCGCTTGAGCATCATCGGCCTGCTGATGGTGGTGGGGCTGTTCCTGTTCAGCTTTGCCGGTCCGCTTTTGTATACCCAGTGGGGCGAGATCGAGTTGGACGAGAGCGGTAAGACGGAGTACGCTGTGTCCGAGACCACCTACACGGTCAACGGGGTGACCTACACCCTGCGCCAGACCACCGAAAAGAGCCTCAAGGACAATTTTCTGGCTCCGCCCTCTGCCGAGCACATCCTCGGCACCGACAACGAGGGCTACGACATCTTTGTCCGCCTGATGTACGGCGGGCGCATCTCCCTGACCGTCAGCTTTATCGCCGTGTTCCTCATCACCGTGTTGGGTGTGGTGCTGGGCGGTATCGCCGGCTATTTCGGCGGCTGGGTGGATAACCTCATTATGCGTGTCAGCGACGTGCTGATGTGTCTGCCGGGCGTGCCGATCCTGTTGATCATCAGCACCCTGCTGGATGCCTCGGACATCGACGCCAAATACCGCATCTATCTGCTGATGATCTATCTGACCTTTATCTCCTGGACCGGCACCGCCCGTCTGGTGCGTGGTCAGATTCTGTCCCTGCGGGAGCAGGAGTATATGGTGGCGGCGGAGGCCATGGGCTATTCCACCGGCCGCAAGATCTTTAAGCACCTGGTACCCAACGTGATGCCCCAGCTCATCGTCCAGATGACCCTCAGCCTGGGCAGTATGATCCTCTACGAGGCCACCCTGTCCTACCTGAACCTGGGCGTCAAGGCGCCCTACGCCGCCTGGGGTACCATGATCAACATCATCTCCACCAACCAGGATATTCTGCAGAACCACCTGAACGTGTGGGTGCCGGCCGGTGTGTGCATCGTCATCGCCGTGCTGGGCTTCAACTTTGTGGGTGACGGTCTGCGGGATGCCCTTGACCCGAAAGCGAGGCGATAACTGTGGCTGGAAAGAATGAAAAGCGCAACTACCTGACCGGCCGCGAGATTCGCGCCATCGCCAAGGCCAACCAAAAGGAGATCCGCCGCCTGGAGGCGTACAAAAACCGGGTGGCGGCGGAGGAGGAGTTCCTCACCACCCTGCGGGACCCCGGGAATATTCTGGAGATCGAGGACCTGCACACCTATTTCTACACCGAGCAGGGTGTGGTCAAGGCGGTCAATGGCGTGTCCTACGACGTGCCGAAGCATTCCGTCGTGGGCGTCGTGGGCGAGTCCGGTTGCGGCAAGTCGGTGACCAGCATGTCGGTGATGCGGCTCATCCAGGGCCCCACCGGCCAGATTGCCGACGGCTCCATCCGGTTCCAGGCCTACGACTATAAGCGGGATGAGTCCGGCGACCTGATCCCCGTGGAGGGCCAGCCCGGCCAGTACGAGATGGAGGACAGGATCTACGACATCGCCAAGATGCCCATCAACGAGATCCATCGCATCCGGGGCAAGCAGACCGCCATGATCTTCCAGGAGCCCATGACCTCTCTCAACCCGGTGTTCACCATCGGCCAGCAGCTGGATGAGGTGACCCTCATCCACATCCCCGGCGCCACCAAGGAGATGGCAAAGGAGAAATCCTATGAGATGCTCAAGCTGGTGGGCATCATCCCGGAGAACGTGTACGGCGCCTTCCCCCACGAGCTGTCCGGCGGTATGCGCCAGCGGGTGATGATCGCCATGGCCCTGGCGGCGGAGCCCCGCCTGATCATCGCCGACGAGCCTACCACGGCTCTGGACGTGACCATCCAGGCCCAGATCCTGGAGCTGCTCCGGGATATTAAGAACAAGATAGACGGCTCCATCCTGCTGATCACCCACGACCTGGGTGTCATCGCGGAGATGGCGGACTACGTGGTGGTGATGTAC
>JAFQKB010000042.1 GCA_017397125.1 Clostridia bacterium
GGTACCACCCCGGAATTCCGGGCCAAGTACCGCCAGGTGGACGTGCTGCTGGTGGACGATATCCAGTTCATCGGCGGCAAGGTGGGTACCCAGGAGGAGTTTTTCCACACCTTTGACCATCTCCACTCCAACGGCAAGCAGATCGTGCTGACCAGCGACCGTCCCCCCCGGGAGATCGCCACCCTGGAGGAGCGGCTCCAGTCCCGCTTTGTGATGGGTCTGACCGCCGATATTCAGCCCCCGGATCTGGAGACCCGCATCGCCATCATCCGGCGCAAGGCCCAGATGCTGGACTTGACCATCGACGACGACGTGATCACTTATATTGCCAACCAGCTCAAGAGCAACGTCCGTCAGCTGGAGGGGGTGGTGAAACGCATGCGCGCCCAGTATCTGCTGAATAACGAGCAGCCCAATCTGCTGGCGGCGCAAAACGCCATCCGGGATATCCGCAACGACAACCAGCCGGTGCCCATCACCGTGGAGCGGATCATCACCGAGGTGGCCCGCACCATGAACGTCAACCCCGAGGACATTCGCTCCAACAAGCAGTCCGCCCCCATATCCCGGGCGCGGCAGGTGGCCATTTACGTGGTGCGCACCATCACCAACCTGCCCATGAAGTCCATCGGCGAGGAGTTCGGCGGCCGGGATCACACCACCATCGTCTACGCCAACCAAAAGGTGGATAAGCAGATGGAGAAGGATCCCTCCTTCCGCAATATGGTCAACGATATCATCAAGAATATCAGCGAGAATTGACCGCGTTTTTTACGGTTGTCCGGTGGGTGACCGCCGGATGACCGTCCCTTATTATAATTATACCTTATTAGATAGCGATACCAGATAGCAGCACCGGAAATTTTAATAAATTCTGCGGTGCTCTCTTCTGGGTTTTGCGATGCCCTGTCTCAAAAAAGAGCAAACCCACTAAAAATCAAGCCGTGTAAAAATCAACAAGTTTTTAACCTTCCACCAACCACCTTTCACCGGGCTGTGAAAGGTGGAAGCAGCCTTTCACATTTTCATACATTTTGCCCCCGGCTGTGTGAAAAATTCACAGCCCCTCTTCCGGCACTACAGGCGGCTTTGGAACGGTTTTCCACAATCCCACAGCCCCTACTATTACTACTAAACTATTATTATTTTATATTGTTTAATTAACTGAAAAAGGTGGTTTTACAATGATTATCGTATGTGACAAAGTGGAACTGATCGAGGCGGTCGGAAACGTGCAGCGTGCCGTATCCTCCAAGGCCAGCCTGCCGGCGCTGGAGGGCATCCTCTGCCGGGCGCAGGGCAACACCCTGTATCTGGCGGGTTTTGATATGGAGCTGGGTATCTCCACCACCATCCCCGCCACGGTTAAGGAGCCGGGCGAGATCGTGCTGTCGGCCCGTATGTTCGGCGACATCGTGCGCAAGATGCCGGGCGACCTTATCACCATCCAGACCGACGACAGATACAACACCATCATCCGGGGTGACGTGACCGAGTTTGCCATTATGGGTATGTCGGCGGCGGATTATCCCGATATCCCCAAGGTGGAGGACGGCACCGCCGTGACCCTGTCCCAGACGGTGATCAAGAGCATGATCCGCCAGACCATCTTTGCGGTGGCGGCCCCCAACGACCCCCGGCCCATCTACACCGGCACCCTGTTTGAGCTGCGTCCGGACGAGCTGCGGCTGGTCAGCGTGGACGGCTATCGCCTGGCCATGCGCAGCGAGCCCATGCAGAATGAGGAGGAGATGTCCTTTGTGGTGCCGGGCAAGACTCTGCAGGAGATCCTCAAGCTGTTAAAGGACGAAGAAAAACCCTGCTCCCTGGTGGTGGGCCGCCGGCACATCATCTTTGAGATCGAGGGGTATGCGGTCATCTCCCGTCTGCTGGACGGCGAATTTATGACCTACGACCGCATCATCACCCCTGAGGTGAGCACCACCGTATCGGTGAATACCCGGGCCTTTATGGACGCGGTGGACCGCGTCTCGCTGGTTATCAACGACCGGCTCAAGTCCCCTCTGGTGTGTGATTTCCGGGACGGCAACATCGCCGTGTCCTGCGCCACGCCTCTGGGCAGCGCCAACGACTGTATCCCCGCGGCCATCGACGGCAAGGCGGAGGAGATGGGCTTCAATTCCCGTTTTCTGCTGGATGCGCTGAAAAACAGCGAGTCCGACGAGGTGACGGTGCAGCTGGCCGGTGCCCTCAAGCCTATGAAAATTCTGCCGAAGGAGGGCAACGCCTTCCTGTTCCTGGTATTGCCGGTGAGGTTGAAAAAATGAGCAAACAGCAATTTGTATTAGAGGGCGAGTTCATCCGCCTGGATGACCTGCTCAAGCTGACCGGCTGCGTGCAGACCGGCGGCCAGGCCAAGGTGCTCATCCAGTCCGGCGGGGTTATGCTGGATGGCGAGGTGTGCACCATGCGGGGCAAAAAACTCCGTGGCGGCGAGATCATCTCGGTGCCGGATCTGGGTGAGGAGATCACCGTTGCTGGTCCGTGAGCTGACCTTTGACGGGTTCCGCAATCTGCATCCCGGTCGGTGGACCCCGAGCGAGGGTGTTAATATTCTCTATGGCGACAACGCCCAGGGAAAGACCAATCTGCTGGAGGCCTGCTGGCTGTTTACCGGCGGCCGCAGCTTTCGCGGTGCCAGGGACAGCGAGATGGTCACCTTTGATAGGGACGCGGCGGCTCTGGGTCTGCGGTTTTATGCCGGCGGTCGGGAGCAGGAGGCCGCCATCGCCATCCGCCAGCGGCGGCAGGTGTCTCTCAACGGGGTGACGCTGCCCTCCGCCACTAAGCTGGCGGGGCACTTCTGCGGGGTGGTATTTTCGCCGGCCCATCTGTCCCTGATCAAGGACGGTCCGGAGGGGCGCCGCCGGTTTGTGGACAGCGCCTATTGCCAATTAAAGCCCGGCTACGTGGGGGCTCTGACCCAGTATCAACAGGCCCTGACCCAGCGCAACGCCTTTTTGCGCCAGTGCCGGGAGAGCGACGTCTTTGGTACCGCCCAGGAGGAGATGCTGGAGGTGTGGGATCACTCTCTGGCGGCGGCGGGCACCCGGCTGACCATAGCCCGGGAGCATTACGTGCGCCGCCTGCAGCCTCTGGCGGCGGAGATATACAGCGGTCTGTCCGGCGGCCGGGAGCAGCTGTCCCTGGCCTGGGACACCCCGATGGTTACCGACGGCGTAGCGCCGGCGGACATCGCCCGGCAATGGCTGGCCATACTGCAGTCTGCCCGGCGGGCGGACCGGGCGGTGGGACACACCACCGCCGGACCCCATCGGGAGGACATGCGCATCGAGATCGATACCCTGCCGGTGCGCACCTACGGCTCCCAGGGGCAGCAGCGCTCGGCGGTGCTGGCGCTGAAGCTGGCGGAGGCCACCCTGCTGCAGGAGGTGACGGGGGAGACCCCGGTGGCCTTTCTGGACGACGTGATGAGCGAGCTGGATACCTCCCGCCAGGATTATATTCTCAACCACATTGACGGTTGGCAGGTGTTCATCACCTGCTGTGAGCCCTCCACGGCGCTGAAAAACACCGCCGCCCGGGTGTTTCACATTAAACAAGGCGTAATATCTGAATAAAAGATTACAGATAGGAATGAATGTTGTATGTATTTGCACCTGGGACAAGGGGTGGTGGTACGCCAGCAGGACATTGTGGGCGTATTCGATATGGACAATACCACCGTGTCGCCCCGCACCCGCCAATTTCTGCAAAAGGCGGAAAAGGGCAGGCGGGTGACCTACGTGAGTATGGACCTGCCCAAATCCTTTGTGGTGTGTGCCCCGAAAAAGCGCCGTGGCAGCGCCGGGGACAGGGTATATGTTTCGCAGATTTCGCCGGCCACCCTGCGCAAGCGGGCCCGGCTGATGGATAACCTTTAATAAGGAGGAACCAACCATGGCAAACGACGTAGAACGGCTGCAGCCCCAAGAGGAGGCTGAGGTATCCTATAACGAAAGTGACATACAGGTCCTGGAGGGACTGGAGGCGGTGCGCAAGCGCCCCGGTATGTACATCGGCTCCACCGGCCCCCGGGGTCTGCACCATCTTGTGTATGAGATCGTGGACAACTCCATCGACGAGGCTCTGGCCGGCTATTGCTCCCACATCGAGGTGGAGATCGAGCCGGGAGACATCGTATCGGTGCGGGACAACGGCCGCGGCATTCCGGTGGGTATCAATGAGAAGCTGGGGTTGCCCGCCGTGACGGTGGTGCTGACCGTGCTGCACGCCGGCGGTAAGTTCGGCGGCGGCGGCTACAAGGTGGCCGGCGGCCTCCACGGCGTGGGCTCCTCTGTGGTCAACGCTCTGTCCGAATGGCTGGAGGTGGAGGTCAGCCGCGAGGGTCATATCCACCACCAGCGGTTTGAAAAGGGCCACACGGTCACCGAGCTGAAGGTGGTGGGGGATACCGATCAGACCGGCACCCTGGTGCGGTTTAAGGCGGACCCCGATATCTTCACCGAGACCACGGAATACGACTTTGATACCCTGCAGAAGCGTATGCGGGAGCAGGCCTTCCTCAATGCGGGTCTGTCCATCACCTTTACCGACCGCCGAGACCCGGACAACGTACGCAGCGATACCTATTGTTATGAGGGCGGTATCTCCTCCTTTGTAGAGTTCCTCAACAAGACCCGGGGCTATACCCCGCTGCACGAGGAGGTCATTCACCTGACCCTCACCAGCGGCGGCTCCACCGCCGAGGTGGCGTTTCAGTACAACGACAGCTACAACGAGAACATCGTGTCCTTTGCCAACAATATGAACACGGTGGACGGCGGCACCCACGAGGTGGCCTTTAAGACCGCCATCACCCGTATCTTCAACGACTACGCCGTCCGGTATAAGCTGTTCAAGGACGACAAATTCCGCCTCAAGGGCGACGACGTCCGGGAGGGCATTATGGCGGTGGTCAGCGTCAAGCTGGAGGACGCCCAGTTTGAGAGCCAGACCAAGGCGAAATTGGGCAACACCGCCATCGGCACCCTGGTGACCCAGCTGCTCAACGACAAGCTGACCGCGTTCCTGGACGAGAATCCCGTGGTGGCCAAGACCATCCTGGAAAAGTCCATCAACTCCGCCAAGGTGCGCGAGGCGGCCCAAAAGGCCCGGGACAACGCCCGCAACAGCAAAAAGCTTTCCTCCTTCCGTATGCCGGATAAGCTGGCGGACTGCATCTGGAGCGACCCGGAGCGCACCGAACTGTACATCGTCGAGGGTGACTCCGCCGGTGGCTCTGCCAAGCAGGGCCGCGACCGCAACTATCAGGCCATCCTGTCCCTGTGGGGCAAGATGCTCAACGTGGAAAAGGCCCGCATCGACAAGGTGTATACCAACGAAAAGCTGGTGCCGGTGGTGGCCTCTCTGGGCTGCGGCATCGGCCAGGATTTTGATATTTCCAAGCTGCGGTACGGCAAGGTCATCATTATGGCGGATGCGGACGTGGACGGCTCCCACATCTGCACCCTGCTGCTGACCTTCTTCTTCCGCTATATGCGGCCGCTCATCGACGAGGGCCACGTGTTCATCGCCCAACCCCCCCTGTACCGGGTGTCCAAGGCCAAGCAGACCTTCTACGCCTTCTCCGACGAGGAGCGGGACGCCTATATCGCCCAGCTGGGCGGCAACGCCGACATCCAGCGGTACAAGGGTCTTGGTGAGATGGACCCGGAGCAGCTATTTGAGACCACCATGGACCCGGCCACCCGCACCCTGCTGAAGGTGCATCTGGAGGATGCCCAGCAGGCGGACGAGACCTTCTCCATCCTGATGGGGGATAAGGTGGAGCCCCGCCGTGACTTTATCGAAAAGAACGCCCAGTACGTCGAGAACCTGGATATCTGATGGAGAGAGCTATGGAAGAAAAAGAATTTACCCCGCAGGAGCCTCAGTGGTACGTGGACCTGAACCGGGAGGAGTTCATCGGCTTTCGGCTGCTGCTGGCCCGGGTCAACGGACCCCTGCGGCTGCGGGTGCCCACTCTGGTCATGGTGCTGCTGTGCTGTGTGGCGCTGGTGGGCATGGCCCTGGCGGACTGGCTGATGGCCGGCCGGGAGGGCTATCCCGACCCGGTGATGCTGGCGGCCGCCGCCCTGGTGCTGCTGCCGGGCCTGTTTATGTGGTTTTACGTGCCCGCCCGGATGAAAAAGACCGCCGGCGCCCAATACGACCGCAGCGTGGAGGCGGGTGTGACCTATTACGGCCGCCTGCAGGTATTCCCCGACTGCATCGAAAAGGTGGGGGACACCGCCACCGCCCACATCCCCCTGGATGACCGGGTGCTGTTCATCGAGACCCGGGACATGATGGTGTTCTCCGCCGCCGCCAGTCCGGCGCTGGTGCTGCCCGCCCGGTGTATGACCGACGAGATGGCGCTGGCTGTCCGCCGCGCCGCCGACCGGCTGCCGGCCAATCACCGCCGCTTTATGGATCGGCTGCAGCCCCAGGCCCAGCCGGTGGTGGCACCGCCCCCCCGGGAGAAGCCGGAGGAGCTGTGGGTGTCCACCTTTACCTATACCCCCGATGAGTACGCAGTGATCATTAAGAATATGCTGGTGCAGCAGTTCTGGAAGCGGGCGCCGTTTTTGGTCACCTTTGCCACCCTGGGGGCGCTGGCCCTTGGCTGGACCTGGGACGTGACCGACTGGCAGGCGGCGCTGATGCCCTGCATCGTGTATTTCTGTATGTTTATGGGTGTGCCCATCCTGTTCAATCTGATCCTGCCCCTGGCCCGGGTCAAGAGCCAGGTGCACACCCTCTCCCCCCACGATATGACCATGCAGGTGCGCATGGACACCATGATGCTGCGCTTTAAGGTGCCCAAGGGTGGCGAGATCGGCGTGCTGTGGTGCGACGTGGACCACGTGTACGATAAGGACGCCTTTGTGGAGGTGGTCCACAATAAGCACGCCTCTCTCCACATCCCCAAGCGGGTGATCGAGGATATCCAGGCTCTGGACGGCATCATCAAGCGCTGTAGAGGGAAACAATGAGTATATTATCTGTCAGATTATACATATTGTAGATTTAATTGTTGTTTTTTGCAAAGATAGAGCTTAAAAAGCCTCCCTGGGACAGGGAGCTGTATATATGAAATGCGAATAAAGACATTGGAAAGGTCAGGTGAGCTGTATGGAGGAGCAGAATATCCCCCAGGCAAAGCTGATAGAAGTAGACTTAGATAAGGAGATGCGCAAGCGGTTTTTGGAGTATTCCGTATCCGTGCTGGTGGCCCGTGCCCTGCCGGACGTGCGGGACGGCCTCAAGCCGGTGCATCGCCGTATTCTGTACACCATGCACGAGGACGGCTTTACCCCGGACAAGGCACACCGTAAGTGCGCCACCACCGTGGGTGACGTGCTGGGTCACTATCACCCCCACGGCGACGCCTCTGTGTACGACGCCCTGGTGCGTATGGCCCAGCCCTTCTCCCTGCGGTATCCTCTGGTAGACGGCCACGGCAACTTCGGCTCCATCGACGGCGACCCCGCCGCCGCCTACCGCTATACCGAGGCCCGCATGAGCAAGATCGCCATGGCCATGCTCACCGACATCGACAAGTACACCGTGGATTTTATGCCCAACTACGATGACCACCTGCAGGAGCCGGTGATGCTCCCCTCCCGGTTCCCCAA
>JAFQKB010000043.1 GCA_017397125.1 Clostridia bacterium
GAGGTGTCGCCACAGGCGACGGAGAGGGAGCCTCCCTTGTGTAAAGGGAGGTGGCATTTGCGAAGCAAATGACGGAGGGATTGTCAAAATTTATGTTCTTTTTATAAGAATCCCCCAGTCCTCGCATTCGCTCGGACAGCCCCCTTTAGGCAAGGGGGCCTTGGTTTTGTGCGGTTGTTCGTATACAAGTGTCAGTTGCTTCACACACACTTGTGTGTTGCCAGTAACATAGGGCTTTGCCCGCATATGGAAAACCCCCGGCTTAGCCGGGGGATTTTTATTTGTGTCTATTCGGTCACCAGGCGCACCTCGATGCCCAATACGCCGTGCCGGGCTTGCTGCTCGGCGGAATAATAGGCGGCCATATCCTCCGGGGCGGCGGTCGCCACCTGCTCGGGCAGATAGCCGCATTTATCCAGCGGCAGCGATGTGTACAATTCTGCAAAATCGCCAAACCGGTGCAGATCAACCACCTGAACGGTGATCTGCTCGTTTTCGTTGGAAGCATTTGTAAAGACGATCCGGTCCCCGATTTGAACCGTTTGCCGTTTTTCATCGTTCAGCCGCAGTTCGATGGTTTTTAGTCCACAAGCCATCAGGGCGAAGGGCTGCGGCTGCAGTTTCATAGAGTGTGTCATAGAAGCTCCTTTTTGGGGGTGTATCTGTCAAAGGGAATACCAAACATTAAACAGAGGTTTCCTTTTCTGCAAAATCAAACCGAATTGTCAATGTTTTCTTTTTTCGGTTTTGTGTTTCCACAAAAATGGATAAAATATAGCTGTTCCCCTCTTTTAGTAATTCGTCGTCTAACCACCAGGAGTTGTTAAAAATATGTAAATCAGCTAAACAACAGTCGGTCTTGAAATTGTAAAAAACGATCTTTGTGACGCATTCACCGAGAACCGCTTCCGGGTCCAAGGTGATCGTCATTTGTTTGTTTTCTGAGCATAAAGATTCTTGTACAGTTATATCTTTGATTTGGGCATCGTGCAAACCGACAGGCCAATACCATTTTGGGAATTGTTCGCTCTGCTGTTTCTTTTTCATAGCGTCCTCCTTCTGGGGGGAGTGGTGGTTGTGGCCATGAGGATTTTTGTGTGGCCGCCTTTAACTTATTATAACACGGCACAAGAAAAAAGTAAAACTTTTCTTGCGGCGACGTTATTGCGTCGGGATTCTGAACCCTGGCGGTGGTTGTGGAAGCGCTGATCGAATATGCCAAGAGCATCGGCAAGGCTTTTTCCGGCGGCGAGTGGAAGACGGCTGTCACACAGCTGGTGGCCATCGTCGTGGCCGTGCTGCTGTGTGTGGCCACCGGCGCGGATCTGTTCGCGGTGGTCGGCATCGTGTTTGTCTGGCCGTGGCTGGGGATCCTTCTCACCGGCATCATTATCAGCCGTGGCGCTAATTATGTGAGCGATTTTGTGAAACGTCTGCAGGGTGCGCAGAAAAATGAGTAAAAAGGAAAGCCGCCGGAGGTCTCCGGCGGCTTTAGCTTTGAGCCACATGCTGAGCCACATAGAAACGAGGTTTTTGCGCTTTTTGCACCTTTTTTTGAGAAAAAATACGATGGAGAAAGAAAAGGAAAAAGCCGACAACCCCTTGAAAAACACTGGGGTTATCGGCTTTTTCTGTTTGGCCCGCCCGGAGGGATTCGAACCCCCGGCCTTTGGAATCGGAATCCACTGCGATATCCAGCTTCGCCACGGGCGGAAATATACTGCTCACAGGATGAGCAGATATATTCTACACTACTTTGCCCCGGTTTGCAAGAGGAAATTTGCAATTTTGCAAAAATCAAGATGATTCCGCCTCGGCGGGGCGGTACAGCCGCAGGGCTATGGCGGTGATATCGTCCGGGTGATCCCCCTCTGCCGCCCGGGCGGCGGCGGTCACCGCCTGGGCCAGGTCCTGCATCGTCCCCTCGTCTGGAAAATCCCGTAGCAGCTCCTCGATGGCGGCCACGCCGCCGGCCAGGGCGCCGTCGCTGAGCAGCAGCAGCACGTCCCCGTCCCCCAGCAGGTCATGGCTGTGCTCAAACCGGATGTCCGGCAATATGCCGATGGGCAGGCTGGACCGGTCCAGCCGGGACACCCGACCGCCGCTGCGCAGCAGGGTCACGGCGGCGCCCGCCTTATAGCTGTCCAGCCGGCCGGTGTGGGTGTCGATGGCCGCCACGTCCAGGGTGGCCAGGCTCTCCTCCCGGTCCTTGACCAGCAGGGCGGCGTTCACCGTCTGCAGAATGGCCGCCGGGTCAAATCCCGCCTGCCATAGCCGGGCGGTGATGCCCACCGCCATGGCGCTGTCCACGGCGGCCCGGCCGCCGCTGCCCATGCCATCGCTGAGCACCGCCAGCACCCCGCCCCCCAGGGCGTCCACCTGGGCGGTGTCGCCGCACAGTTTTTCGCTGGCGCACCGCAGCTGGGACAGACCGCTCTCCACCCGGTACCGGGGCGGCTCCGCCAGGGTGATGCGGATCTGCTCGCCCCACCCGGCGGTGGCCGGCGGCCCAAAGCGGCGCCCGCACACCGTCTCCATCTGCCTTTGCCACCGGCTACTCAGGGGCAGGCCTATATCCCGGGCCAAAATGTCCACCGTCAGCCGATTGCCGCCGTCCCGGGTGCAGAGGGCGTCCACCACCGGCAGCCCGAAATCTTCGCACACAGACAGCACCCGCCCGGATAATTCTATGTCCACCTGGCTGGGGTCCTCCAGCCGGGCCGCCAGCCCCCGGAGCAGCGCCCCGGTGGCGGAAAACTGGTCCTCCACCGCCTGCTGGATCTCCTGCAGGCGGTGCCAGGCGCTCTCCCGGGCCACGTGCTGCTCATAGCCCCGGTTGATGTATTCGGTCAGCCGCTCCCGCTGCCGGCAATGGGCCGCCGGATATCCCACCAGCCGGTCCGGGGTGACGGACCCCTCCTCCTGCAACAGGGGGGTGAGCGCCTCCAGGCTCTGCTGCAGCTCCCGGCCGTGCTGCTCCCAGCACACGGTGCGCAGGGGGCAGGCGCTGCACACGGCGGTGTAGCACCCCCGGTAGAGGGCGTGGGTGTCCGGGGGCGCGTGCCGGGCCAGCCGGCGGGATACGGTGTCCACCGACCGGGCCACCTCCTCCATGGCGCCGGAGGCCACCCGCAGCTGCAGGGTGGTCATCCGCCGCAGTCCCTCCACCGCCGGCAGGTCCCGGCTGCGGATAAACAGCCGGCACAGCCGTCGGTCCCATTCCCGGGGCAGCAGCACAAACAGCGCCCCGGCGGTAAAGATCTCGTAGATGTGGATGAGCATGGTGTCGTCCACCTCGCCCAGGGTGACCACCCCGGCGGCCAGCAGAAACAGCCCCGCCTGGGCCAGCCGCCCGAAGCGGGAGAACAGTCCCGCCACCAGCCCGCCGAAGGCCAGCGCCACCGCCAGGGGGGTCTGCCCCGGCACCGCCAGGGCCATGGCGCCCCCCAGGATACACCCGGCCATGCTGCCGCCGGCCTCCCGGCCGGAGCGGGCCAGCACCAGCACCAAAAAGGCGGCCGCCACCCGTCCGGGGGCAAACCCGCCCACCTCCAGGGTGGAGGCGGCCATCACCGCCACCGCCCCGGTGAGTATCACCGCCGCCTGGCCGCCGGCGGTCAGCGCCGCCCGGCCCCGGGCGCGCAAAAGGCCCATGGCGGACTCGAAAAAGAGAGAAGACCCCGCCGCCACGGCGCTCTCGGCCAGGATCAGCAGCGCCCGATAGCCGTCTATGCCGCTGCCGCTGAGCATCACCAGCCCGGTTCCGGCGCAGGCCCCAAAGGCCACCAGCGGTGGGATAAAGGGGCGGCGCCCCAGCTCCGGCAGCGCCCCCAGCACCCAGCGGATGCCGCCCACCATGGCCACCGTCACCACGTACCGCAGGGGCAAAAAGGAGGGCTGCGCCAGCAGATACCCCACCGCCAGGCACAGCAGGGTGGGCAGGTTGGCCGCCCCGGCGCAGGCCGCCAGGCCCACCCCGAAGGGGGTCAGCTCCCCGAACAGGGTGGCCCGGGGCACCAGCAGACCCAGGGCGCACCACAACAGAGTGGCGGGGACGGCGGATTCCACCGGACGGGCGACGGTCGATTTCATAGCGGTTCATCCTTTCGGGTTTGTTCCACCCCAGTATAGGACAAGCCCCGGGTCGTATTTTGTTGCATCCGGGCAGCCCGCCCACATTTTGCCAAAAAAGCGTCGCTAATTGTGTTCGCTGACCTCCATTACGCACACACCATGTACGACAGCACCCAAAAACGCCCCGGGGAACGGAACAACTACAACCAGCGTACCTTTGTTACCTGTCCGGAATAAGAACAACTACAACCAACGTACCTTTGTTACCTGCCCGGAATAAGAACAACTACAACCAACGCACCTTTGTTACGTACAGACCATATATGACAGCACCCAAAAACGCCCCGGCACAGCCGGGGCGTTTTTGTTCTACAGGTCGTCCGCGTCCTGCACCGGCACGCCGCCGTCGGCCGGGGTACCGGTGTAGCTGCCGTTGGGGTCGGCTACGATGCCGTCCAGCCGGCCCTTCACCGCCATCTCACCGGCGGCGATGATGGGCTCTACGATGCCCGGCTTTTTGGGCAGAGGCTCCGGCAGCACCCGGGGCTGCTTTTTCTCGTCATTCATTGTGCTCACGCTCCTTTCGGGCATAGTATGCCCCCAAAAAGTTTACAATATCATCATACATTTCTGGCGAAGAGGGTCTATACTGATAGAGAACGGAGGCGTTTATATGTTCAACCGATTGAGAAACACGATTGTGCGGTTTATGGCCGGCCGGTACGGCACCGACCATCTGAACCGCTTTCTGATGGGGACCTATCTGGCGCTGTGGGTGCTTTCCTCCTGCTTTGCCCGCACCCGGCTGGGGTGGCCGCTGTCCCTGCTGGCTACCGCGACGGCGGTGGTGCTGCTGTGGCGCACCCTGTCCCGGAATATCCCGGCCCGCCAGGCGGAGAACGAGAAATTTCTGCGCCGGTGGACCCCCACCAAGGACTGGCTGCGCCGCCAGTGGACCCGGCTGCGGGACGTGCGCCGGTGCCGGTATCGCCGCTGCCCCGGCTGCGGCACCTGGCTGCGCCTGCCCATCAAGCGGGGACGCCGCACCGTCACCTGCAACCGCTGCCGCGCCCAGTTTCGCACCTTTTTCCTGTAATGGGGATCCCCTGCATCTGCGGATGCGGGGGGTTTTTTTGATGCCTTCAGGCGTGAGAACACCTCCGTTCTACTGGGGGAAGATAAAAAGCGGAGTGATGTCTTGCCTCTCCCCCTGGGAGAGGTGGCACGGCGTAGCCGTGACGGAGAGGGCGCAAGGGGAGAGGGAGCCTGTTTGGTTTCCGCGGATTTTTTTGCGGACTGGCAAGTGTCGGGTCGCCGCCGCATACAGTAGGGCAAAGGGGGAGTGCAGTATGTGGCCCATAGTGGTGCAGTTTTTATCGCAGATGTTCTTTATGGTGCTGCAGGTGGTGAACAGCGGCTCCTTTCCCAAGCCGCTGACCGCCCGGCAGGAGCGGGAGGCCCTGGCGGCCATGGCGGCCGGGGACCGGGCCGCCCGGCAGCGGCTGGTGGAGCACAATCTGCGGCTGGTGGCCCATATTATCAAAAAGCATTACAGCGGCGCCCGGGATCAGGAGGACCTGATCTCCATCGGCACCATTGGGCTGATCAAGGCGGTGGACACCTTTGACGCCGCCAAGGGGCAGCGCCTGGCGGCCTATGCATCCCGGTGCATTGAAAATGAGATACTGATGCACTTTCGGGCGGCCCGCAAGACCGAAAAGGACGTATCCCTGTCGGAGCCCATCGACACCGACAGCGAGGGCCGCCCCCTGACCCTGATGGACGTGCTGGCCCAGGAGGACACCATCCTGGAGGACCTGGACCAAAAGATCAATCTGCACAAGCTGGGCCGGTATCTGCAGGAGTGCCTGGAGGAGCGGGAGCTGGAGATCCTGCGGCTGCGGTACGGCCTGGAGGGGGAGCCCCTGGCCCAGTGGCAGGTGGCTCAGCGGTTGGGCATCTCCCGCAGCTATGTGAGCCGCCTGGAGACCCGGGCGCTGGATAAGCTGCGCCGCCGGTATGAAAAAGGGGACGTGCGGCGGTAAAAAGTGAAAATAAGTGCTTGCAATTTTCTACCACCCGTGCTACAATAGGTGAGCACCAAATGCCGGTGTGATGGAATTGGCAGACGTAGTGGACTCAAAATCCACCGCCAGCGATGGCGTGCCGGTTCGAGTCCGGCCACCGGCACCAAAAATAGCGGGTACCCATCCGGGTACCCGCTATTTTTATTGCCGGTGGTCTATGGAGGTCCTCGACCGGCGGTATTTTCCGCAGGAAAATACAACTTTTTCGGCAAATTGGAGATGTGAAACGGAAAGGGATTTTAGAA
>JAFQKB010000044.1 GCA_017397125.1 Clostridia bacterium
CAGGAGTGGGACAACCCCCTGTATACCGGTATTTTGGTTAAACTGGATCAGCCGTACGATATCAGCAAGATAGTGCTGTATTCCGGCTATCCCGGTTACTCCGACACTATGCGTATACACGCCTCGCTTGAGAATACTATCTATCCTATCACGGATGCGGTGTCGAGCACCGTGGTAGCGGAGGGCGTTGTTTGTGAGAGCATCAATAACCCGGTAGCCGTCACCATCGGCAAGAAGGTGCAGTACATTGCTATCTTCAACACCTCCGGTGAATGGAGGCCCCACGAGATCGAGATTCACAAGGGTATTGCCGAGGAGGACGATGATACTCCTGACGAACCGAATCCCGACGAACCCAACCCTGACGAACCCAACCCTGACGAACCCGACCCTGACGAACCCGACCCTGACGAACCCGACCCCGACGAACCCCCGGTGCAGAGCAACAACATTCTGCTGAATATGGGCGCTCCCACGGAAATGGGTGTTACCACCGGCACGGATTACGACAAGACCACCCCCACCGGTGGCAATAACGATGCCGGTTTGACTGATGGTTTGTACACGGAGATCAACCCGGATACCGAACAGGAAGTCCGGCAGATCATCCAGTTCTGGGGCGGCAGCAAAGAAGAGGGCGTTACCAGCAACTTCGTATTTGTTTTCGACCTGAAGAAGAACTACGACCTGACCAAGGTCATGGTTGATGCTATGGATAACTGGCAGGACGGCGGAGTTAATCAGGGTATCAAGAGCTGGGATTTCTACGCCAGCTCCACCCGTGGCGACCTGTTTAAGGATGAGAACAAGGTGACCGGCAAGACCGGCTATGACGATGCGGCTCAGAAGAGCATGGACGTGTCTATTTCCAAGGCCCGTTATGTGGCATTGGTGGTGCACAATGAGGATACGCTGTATGGTGCCTGTCGTCTAACAGAGTGGGAAGTTCACGGCGTAGAGAGCGACGATCAGACCGGTGCCGACGGAGGCGGCAGTGGTGGTGATACCCCTGCCGACAACAACCTGCGTGGCCATATTGCTAGCACAAAGGGCTTGTTCCAGGTTATCAGCACTGGCTCTGTCAGCGTCAGCGACCATGGCAACTTCAACAACCTGCCCAATACCGTCATCGACGGTCGGTATGACAATACCGAAGAAGGCTATACCGCTTTCGAGTGGGACACCCCCCAGAACATGGGTGTGCTTATGGAGCTGGACGATGTATATACCGTTGAAAAACTGGTGCTGTACTCCGGTTTGGCTGGCTATCCCGATATCCTGAAGGTGTATGCCTCCGATGATATGGGCAACCTGTACGATGACGCTAACCTGATCGCTCAGGACATCGAGTGCCGTGGCGAGGCGGTGACCGTGCCGGTAGGCAAGAACATCCAGTATGTGGCGGTCTTTGTTACCGGTGGTGCCGAGTATGGCTGCTGGCGTGCCAAGGAGTATGAGATCCACGGTAAGCCGGTGGAATACAACCTGCGCGAGAACATTGTCAAGACCCAAGGCTTGTTCCAGGTTATCAGCAATGGCTCTGTCAGCGCCAGCGATCATGGCAACTTCAACAACCTGCCCAATACCGTCATCGACGGTCGGTATGACAATACCGAAGAAGGCTATACCGCTTTCGAGTGGGATACCCCCCAGAATATGGGTGTGCTCATGGAGCTGGATGATCTGTATGCAGTGGAGAAAGTGGTGCTGTATTCCGGTCTGGCCAGTTATCCCGACATCCTGAAGGTGTATGCCTCCGATGATATGGGCAACCTGTACAGTGATGCCAGCCTGATTGCGCAGGACATTGAGTGCCGTGGCGAGGCGGTGACCGTGCCGGTAGGCAAGAATGTCCGCTATGTGGCAGTTTTCGTTACCGGCGGTGCCGAGTATGGCTGCTGGCGTGCCAAAGAGTATGAGATCTACGGCAAACTGGTTGGTGGTGCCGGCGGCGAAGGCGGCGGCAGCAACGACGAGGGCCCGGTGGTTACCCCCGATGGCCATCAGAATCTGCTGTTGGGTCTGGCTCCCGATCACTTTGGTGTGACCGGCGGTACGGACTATGAGATATTGGAGGGTACCGATGGCCCCCACGGCTTTGCCGGTCTGACCGACGGCGTACTGACGGAAGTGACCGAGGATGGCAACACCATTGACCAGAATGTGCAGTTCTGGTTTGGCAAGGATGAAAGCGGCAACCTGCGTAAGTTTGTCTTTACCTACGATTTGATGAAGAACTATGACCTGAGCAAGGTCGTGGTGGATGCTTGGGAGAACTATCAGGACGAAGGCGTGAATCAAGGTATTGAGTCCTGGAACTTCTATGCCAGCCGTACCCGTGAAGACTTGTTCAGTGATGCTAACAAAATTGCCGGTAAGGCAGGCTACAACGATCCCGGCTATATGGAGAAGTCTCTGTCCCTCCAGTCCATCCGTTATGTATCCTTCGTGTTCACCATTCAGGATACACTGTATGGTGCTTGCCGCTTGACCGAGCTGGAGCTCTATGGCGTGGAGAGCGCTGAGCAGGATGCCGACAAGCCGGTGATTACTCCCGACGAATTCCGCGACTATACCACAGACACCGGTGTTGTCGTGCGTATTCAGGGTCTGTATGATAATGATGATTTGTCCAAACTGGACATTAAGGTAACGGTGAAGGAGAATACGGCTGCTGCCGATTTGTCTGCGGTGCAGGCGATGTTGGATGACCGGTATTATGTCACCTCGTTGTTCAGCTTAGAGATCACCGATGCCAACGGCGATGAAGTAGACCTGAACGGTCGTACCATCCGTCTGCTGTTCCCGGTTAAGTCGGATGATTATCTGGTTGCGGTTGTGGACGCCTCTATCGCTGAATTACTGAATGCGAAGTATGCGGACAACTACATGATGATCGATGCCAACAATCACAGCGTCTATGCTCTGCTGAACACCTCCGATGAGCCGAGCAGTGATGGCGACGACGATGCTCCTGTGGGCGACGACGATGCTCCTGTGGGCGATAACGATGCTCCTGTGGGCGATGACAGCGACGATGAAGCTGCCAGCCCTGATACCGGCGTAGCCGATGTAACCACCAGTGCGTTGTTGCTGGTTGTGGTATCTGCGGCTGTGATGGTCTTCACAAGGAAGGCAAAGAAAAGCCTGACATCTGTATAATTCACGTAGAGGCTCCGCTTTCCCTTTGGGTTAAGCGGAGCCTTTGCGGGATGACGGGAAGCACCGTCTATATGTACAATTTTTTAGGAAGTGTGTGACGATGAGCGAGTGAAGAGTATGCGGGATCTGTATAGGGGCTTTGGTGGCTATGGCGCTGCTGTTGGTCGGCTGTGCTGCTGGCGAGACGGAATATTCCTTCGTATCAGCGGGGGTGTCGGGCGGCGATGTTTCACAGCCGTCAGAAAGCGTAACAACGCAGAGTACCACCACCCGGATAACCGGGGGCTTGTTACAAGTGCCTACCAAAGCAGGTGGAACAGCGACAGGCGGAGACACAACGGCGACTAATAAGGAAACAACGTCTACCACCGTCCAAAGAGCGGAAAATGAGCTCGACCTGTTTGCTACTACGACAGCAAGCCTGTCGTCCACCACCACAGCAACGCCGTTCAACCCCAACAAGCAGACCGACACCACCATGTCAGCAGTATCGACCACCAAGGCGCCTGCTGTCTATGAGGACGAAAGCAACTGGGTGGATGGACCGATTCCGTCCAAATAAGTGGGCGGTAGCCGGGTAATTAGAATGCATAGCTTGATAGGAGCGATAACCATGAGATTACAAGTGCATCCGCAGAAGCAATTTCTAATGTGGGAGGATGGCACACCCTATTATCCGGTAGCCGATACGGCGTGGACACTGCCGCAACAACTGGCCGAGGAGGATGTCATATTCTATGCGGACCGCCGTCAGCAGCAGGGCTTCAACACGGTACTGCTATGCGCATTTTCCGAGCTGGACGGGGTGCGTAGTCCCAATCGCTACGGCCATTTGCCCTTTGTGGATGAAGATCCGTTGCGGCCGGTGGAAGCCTATTGGCAGCAGTTGGACCGTTTTCTGGCTATCCTGTGGGAGAGAGGATTTGTGGTGGGACTGTTGCCCACATGGGGAGATAAATTCAGTCCCCTGTTTGGCAAAGGGCCGGCGATCTTTACGCCGGAGAATGCTTACGCCTACGGCCGTTGGTTAGGGCAGCGATACCGAGATAAGGATAGGTTGTTCTGGGTGCTGGGCGGCGATCGCCCACTGGAAAACGATACCCATCGACAGATTGTGCTGTCCATGGGTAAAGGACTACGGGAAGTATCCTCTAATCTTATCACCTTTCATCCGCCGGGAGCCCGCAGTTCGGTGGATTTTCTCCCGGATGAGGCGTTGCTGGATTTCCACTCCATACAGTCCAGTCACGGGCCGGAGTGTTGGAAATCGGCAGATATGCTTTTGCTTACCCGACAGAAGGAGGACAAGCCTTGTTGGGATATGGAGTGCCGTTATGAGGACATAGAGGCTTGCTTGGATGCCGCATACGAATACTGCTGGGATGCGGCTGATGTGCGTTGGAATGTGTATGAAAATATGCTGGCCGGTGGAGCCGGTCTCGCCTATGGTCATCGAGATGTGTGGTGTTTTCACACTGAGGAAGGACATCATTGGCGTGATGCACTGGACGCTCCAGGAGCGAGGCAACAAGCAATAGCCGCCTCGCTGCGCTGTCGGGAAGACTATTTCGACCTGCGACCCATGCCGGAGCTGTTGTACTGCAACGGCAACGGCGCCGGTAAGCAGGCGGCAGCGGTATGCGGCCAGCGAGTGTTGGTGTATTCGCCGTTGGGCGAAGCTATTCACGTTGATCTTTCACAGGTTACCGATCAGCCGGTGCGCTGCTATTGGTTTGATCCTCGCAGTGGTGAAGAACGCTTGTTTACGGTACTATCTCCCGGCCGCCACACTCTCCTGCCGCCGGTCACACAGGCGCAGGGTGATTGGGTGCTCGTCGCTCTTTTGGGGAAGCCGCTGAAGGATAAATAAAGACACATAAAGAAATGCAAAGAGCCTGCGACCGCAAGCGGTCACAGGCTCTTTGCATTTTTGCGAATATACACATCAAAGAATAACTGGTATTTATACCGCGGTGTCCGCGCCTTCCATATGGCAGTACGGGATAAGCACTCGCTTTTAGAGAAGAGACATCTTTTGGCCTTTTTACACCTTGGGATAATTGTACATACGTATTTTTTCCAACGTTCCCTTTAGACGGGTTTCGGGGTGCAAATGGAAAGCCGGAATAGCTCCAAATGCAAAATCCTGCACCGCCGGAGGGATGATGCCGGGCAGCGGCTGGGTATCGCTGTTTCCATCCAGTACGAAAGTGACGGTCTCTCCGTCGTGGATGAGCGCGATCTGATGGAAAGTGGCCGCCTTGATCGTAAGCGTGCTTTCAACCTGGCCGAGCTCCGCGGAGGAGAAGCAGAGATTGCCGTTGGCGTTTACGTAAAAGCGGTAAGAGCCACAATCTCCTGTGCCGTGAGCAAGCAAGGTCTGCTCGCGTCCGAGGGCGTCAACGGTGAGGCCGAATTCATAACAGAAGCCGCCGTTCAGGTTCTGCAGATCCCGTTTGATGAGACCGATGGCGCCGCCGCTAAAGCGCAAGAGATTGCCGCCGCGAGGGCTTTCTTGTCTTTCCACACCATGCATAGCGATGAGCGCGTGATGGTGGGTGGCGTCGTAGCTTTCGTAGCCGAAGGTCTCGGTCGTATCCCACTGGCCGATGCATGCGGGGGTGGGGAGAATCGTGACTTTCTCCGCGCTGAATGCTTCGCCTTCGGGCAAGGTGTATGCGGACGGGGAGACGGCGGCGCATGCGACCGCCTCGTCGGCGTTCCAGGCCTTGACGATAAGACCGTCCGTATGACTGACCGCCAGCGTGCGGACCTCGCCCGGGTGCAAGCAGAACAGGCTGTCATCCGCATAGAATGCCGTATCCTTGCTGGGGCAGGTGAGGGTTACGCCGATAGCGGGCAGGCTGCCCTCGTTTCGGACGGTAACACACCCATCGGCATAGGTGTAGGCAAGCATCGTTTTGGGCAGAGTGAACAGGCATCCGGTTTTGTCTCGGTAGTTGAGCCAATAGAAGGTGCGGAATGCCGTTTCTCCCTCACAAATGACTTCGCTGGTGATGAGTAAGGGGGTGTGTGCCGTCTGCTCTGTGGTCAGGGTGAAGAAGCCGAGGGGTTGCACCGTATCGGTGTGGCCGTTGCCGCTTGCTTCGCAGCATTTGACGATGCGGAGCTGTTCGTCGTACGCGATCATACGGACAGTCCAGTTTTTACCGTTCAGCGCACAGGCCTCGTCCACCAGATAAACCGGAGCGCAGAGGCCGTCCGCTGTGGTGGAATCGAAAATGGCGTAAGCGCCAAGGGGTGCATAACTGTCTGCCAGCACGTGATACGCCAGTTTTGGTACGCCGTAATAATCCACCGTAGACCAGGAGCAGGCGGGATATACATCGGAGAACTTATAGTAGCACGCTCCGGTGGCGTTGGGCCAGTTGGTGCGGCTGCGTTCTAATGTGTGGCGTATGCCGGTGGCCTGCACCAGTTGCGTTCCTTGTATCCAAGAGGCCATGGTATCTCCGCTGGCAAATTCCTCTACATGGTTGGAAAGGTAGTACATATCGTAATAGGCGGAGATGCGATTTTTCTCATTGAATATAGGAGTGTGATGAGTAAAGCTGCAGTGTGTGGGGGTTGGCCACAGTGTTTTTTCCGCCTGTGGGAGATATCGCTGTACGCTCTCGATGTTAGGGCTGGAGGCGAAGCCGAATTCTCCCAAAAAGGGCGCTTCCAGTCGCAGGGTGACATCTAGATCCATTAGCCCCCAATAGGAGTCGTAATTGTGCAAAGCGCCGCCGAAGGGTTCGGTGCGGTGATAGGGGCGGGTGCTGTCCAGCTCCAGCGTCAGGCGAGACATGTTATCCAATGTGCGGCTCTGCGCGGTGGCCGATTCGTTGCCGCCGCACCACAGAATGAGCGAGGGATGGTTACGTAGGCGAGGGACCGTGTAGTGAATGGTCTCCAACAGTTCATCCATGGGTTGGAAACGCTCGCTGTCCCAACATACGGGCCATTCCTGCATTACCATTAGACCCAGTTCGTCGCAAAGATTATAGAATGTATCGGTTTCTATGATGCCGCCGCCCCAGGAGCGCAGCAGCTGGATGTGTTGTTTCTTGGCAAGGGTGAGGAAACGCTCGTAGCGCTCGTCGGGCAGTCGCAGCAGCGCATCGGTGGTGCACCAGTTCACGCCTTTGATGAAGATTTTGCGTCCGTTGATGACGAAGGTCCAGTTGTAAAGGTCCTCTTTCTCACCGCAGGGCAGAGGTGCCATTTCGATGGTGCGGAAGCCGAAGCTTTCACTGAATACTTGAGCATCGTCGCTTTCGGGCTTTACGATAACTTGCATAGTATACAGATTTGGCTCGCCGTGTCCATTTGGCCACCAAAGACGATGCTGCGGTACGGCAAAACGCAAACGGATGACATTTTCCCCCTCCGCCAGGTCGCGCTTCACCGTTACCTCGTAAGGCTCGCCGTAGAAGTTTTTGGGCGTCACGCAGATAGTAACTTCACAGACTCGGTCATCAGGAGCATGTAGCTTAAGCGCAAAGTCCACCAAGCCCTTCTGCAAGTCGGCGGTAGCAAAAAAGGGCCGCTCTGCACGGACGGCGGGGCCGCTTTCGATGCGCACACCGGCCCAGATTCCCCGCGTTGGCAGGCAGGCGTAGTGCCAGCCGTAGACGCAGTTGATTACCACACCACGATTCCAACCGGTATCAAAATCGCCATATTCTGAGTATTCGTGGGGTTCGGCGGGAGCGTTATCGATGAACACAATGAGGGTGTTTTCGTCCTGCAGGTATTCCTCAATATCGAACTCCGGACCACCAAACATACCGGAATGTTTTCCTAAATAGATGCCGTTAAGCCAGAAGGTAGCCTGATAGCACACGCCCTCGAAAACCAGGCGGGCATTCTTTACGCCCTTGGGACGCGGAAAAGTCTTTTTATACCACCATTCCTTATAGCTGTATTGACGGGCTATCTTATCGTTGATCTCGGTCATCGGGTCGGGGATGACACCGGCTTCGAAAAGAGCGGTGTGCACAGTGCCGGGCACCGGTGCTTTGATGGCGTCCGGCCACGGGTTGCACAGCCGCGGGATGTGTTCGCCACCGTGAGCCAATTCCCATTCTCCGTTGAGAGAATAACAGGCTATACCGTCATCGGTGTGTTCCTCGCTGGAGGGGGAAAGGGTGACGGTTTCGGCGGGCAGGTCGATGATACAGGTTGCGGGTTTCCAGTATAGCTTATCCTTTTGATCGAGAGAGATGTTTGCCACGAATATAACCTCCTTTAATACGTATCGTTGACGTTAGCGGTAAAGAATTTAAGCGTGGGCATGGGGATGCCGGCACGCTTGTAGGCTTCCTCGAAAATGGTCATTGCCGAGCGGATGCCGATACCGAAGCGATCACAGCCGGCATCCAACATAGCGAGCATCGTCTCCAGATCGCGTACACCGCCTGCTGCCTTGATGAGAGCGCTGTCACCAATGGTTTCTTTAATGATGCGCACGGTGTCCACCGTGGTGGGCTTGGGCCCCCAGCCGGTGCCGGTCTTGACGAAGGTCACGCCCGCCTCGACCGCCAGCTCGCTGCCCCGACGGATCTCGTCGTCGGTAAGATAGCAGATTTCTAAGATGGATTTGACGGGAACGCCGTCGGCGGCATCTACTACTGCCTTGATATCATCCCGCACCAAATCGTACTGTCCGGATTTCAGCGCACCAACCTGGATGACCATATCCAGTTCTTTGCATCCTAATGCAATCATTTCCTTAGCGGTGAACACCTTCATGGAGGTGGTGTCGGCACCGGCAGGGAAGCTCACGACGCCGGTGACGACCGTGTCCGGCGTATCCGCCAGGGCGTCAATGACGTATTTTGTTACAACCGGCATAGGGCTGGCGCATATACAGTGGAAACTCTTGACAATGTCAATGAGCTGGTCCACCTCACGCATGGTCACATCCGTACGCACGGTGCTGATATCGGTGATGCGGCCGATTTGAGAGAGATCCAGATTCTTACTGTTCATAATGATACCATCCTTTCCATAGACGAGATTATAAAGATGATGATGTTTATGAGCCAATCATACCATATGATGACGAAAAAATCAATAATAAAAGTGGTTTTACAAATTTTTTTGTGAAAAAAGATGCATCCCCATTGACAAAAGATGATGATGAATGTATAATTTCTAGTGTGAAAAAGTGTATATGGGAGGTGCCGTCAATGAAGATTATTGCGTACGATCTGGGAACCGGCGGTGTTAAAGCCTCGCTCTATGATGAGCGAATGCAAACACTGGCCAAATCTTTTATAGAATACGAGACGTTTTACCCTGCCCATGGGATGCACGAGCAGCGACCGGCGGATTGGTGGATCGGTGTAGCTGATAGCACCAAAAGCCTGCTGTCTAAGGCGGGCGTCGCGGCGGAGGAGGTTGCTTGCATATCCTTGTCGGGAGCCAGCTTGGTGGCCATCCCTATGGATGCGGAGGATCGGCCGCTGCTGGAGTCGGTGCCCATCTGGTCGGATACCCGGGCCGAGGCAGAGGCGGAGGAGTTCTTCACACGCATTGACCGGGATCAGTGGTATATGACCACCGGCAACGGCTTTCCTGCTCCCTGCTATTCCATCTTTAAGTTGATGTGGATAAGAAAACACCAGCCGGATATTTTTGAAAAGACTGCGTATGTGTTGGGCTCCAAGGATTATATCAATTTTATGCTCACCGGCGTCAAATCTACGGATTACTCCTATGCCTCCGGTACCGGCGCCTACGATCTGGTGGCCGGGCGGATGCACCCCGGCTTTTTGGAGGCTGCTGGTCTGCCGGTGGATATTTTTCTAGATCCTGTACCGTCTCACACGGTCATTGGCACCGTAACGACATGGGCCGCAGCTGAGACGGGGCTGGCACCCGGGACCAAGGTGGTTTGCGGCGGCGTGGATAATGCTTGTATGGCTTTGGGTGCTGTGGGCGCGGAGGACGGCAAAGTGTACGTTTCTCTGGGTTCCTCCAGTTGGATCCCCGTCAACTCCCGCACCCCGGTGCTGGATCCCGTGAAAAAGCCGTATGTTTTTGCCCATATCGAAGAGGGAATGTTCACCTCGGCGTTTTCCATCTTTTCCGGTGGTAGCTCGCTGCGCTGGACACGGGATGTGTTGTTTGCCGATGTCCGGGAGGATGACATATACCGTCGGATGGATGAGATGGCTGCCGGTGCCCCGGTGGGCTCCAACGGAATATTCTTCAATCCCAGTCTGGCAGGTGGCACGTCTCAGGATAAGAGCATTCACATCCGGGGAGCGTACGTGGGTCTGCACTTGGGCACCGACCGTGCCGATATGGTGCGCGCGGCTATGGAGGGCATTTGCTTTAATCTGCGCCTGTCCCTCAACCATCTTAGGGAGAAGGTCGACATCGCCGATGGGATTCTCTTCTGTGGCGGCGGCAGCAAAAGTGCTTTCTGGATGCAGATGTTTGCGGATGTTTTTGACCTGACGGTCGAAAAAAGTGGTATTGATCAGGATGCGGCTTCTCTCGGTGCTGCCGCTATTGCTGCACGGGGTGTTGGACTGTGGAACGATTATGCACCGCTTAAGGCTCTGCAGACGGTGCAGCGGCGGTATCTGCCTGAACCGGTTGCGGCTGCGGCCTATACCAAACTGTTCCCTGCCTTTGTACACATCAACGAGCGGGCAGCGGAGCTCGGCGACTATATGCAATCTGTACTGTCTCAAATATAAGAAAGGTGGATGGTTTTTATGGTAAGCAATCCTTGCAAAACGGATTTTCGTCTGGACGGAAAGATAGCGGTCATCACCGGTGCCGCCTCCGGCATTGGCTATGCGACCGCAAAGCTCTTTGCGGAGAAGGGCGCGACGGTGTGTATGTGTGATCTCTTTGGCGATAAGGTCGAAGAGGCGGCAAAGGAGATCGCAGGTGCGAAGGGGTATGCCGTGAACATTGCGGACACGGCTTCGGTGGAGTCTTTGGTACAGACGGTTTTGGCGGATCACGGTCACATCGATATTCTTATTAACAGCGCCGGCGTGGGCGATATTGAATGGGCCGAAGAGATGAGCGAAAAGACCTGGCGTAAGGTCATCGACATCAATTTGTCGGGCACCTTCTTTATGTCCCAGCGGGTGGGGCAGGAGATGATCAAGGCCGGTCGCGGCGGAAAGATCATCAGCCTGGCGTCCCAGGCAGGTATCGTGGCCATCGACCAGCACGTGGCGTACAGCGCCTCTAAGGCGGGTGTCATCTCTATGTCCAAGTCGTTGGCGTATGAGTGGGGCAAGTACGGCATTCAGGTTAACGCACTTTCGCCGACGGTGACGCAGACCCCCATGACGGAGGGCTTCTGGTACGTGGGCGAGCGCTACACCAATACGATTGCGGCAACCCCGGCCGGCCGTTACTGCCAGCCGGTAGAGATTGCCAGTGCAGCACTTTTCCTGGCTTGTGACGCATCCAATATGATCACCGGCGAGAATCTCGTCGTTGACGGCGGTTATACCATTCATTAAAAACTTAAATTGAAAGGGAGATACAGTATGAAAAACGATATATTCAGTTTGAAGGGCAAAGTAGCCGTCATCACTGGCGGTTACAGAGGCATCGGCAAGTCCGTAGCCAAGTCTTTGGCGGATGCCGGCGCTGACATCGTCATTTGGGACCTGATGGATGCCACTGAGGTGGCGAAGGAGATCAGCGACGAATTTGGTGTCCGTGCCACCGCTTTGGTTTGCGACGTCACCTCCCCGGAGGCCGTGGAAAAGGCCGTGGCCGATTCGGCGGCTGCTATGGGTACGCTGGATATTCTCTTCAATAACGCAGGCATCGGCCCCCACACCCCTGCGCTGGAGCTCACCCCTGCGGACTGGCAGAAGGTGATGAACGTCAACCTTAACGGTGTGTTTTACGTTGCCGTTACCTTTGCCAAATACCTGATTGCGCAGAATAAGGGCGGCTCTATCATCAACACGGCGTCTATGTCCGGTCTGATCGTCAACATTCCCCAGAGCCACACCCACTATAATTCTTCTAAGGCGGCGGTCATCCATATGACCAAATCCCTGGCGGTGGAGTGGGCTGCTAAGGGCATCCGTGTCAACAGCATCAGCCCCGGATACATCGCCACCGATATGATCAAAGAGGTGCGTCAGGACTGGAAGGATGCCTGGGTGAGCAAGATTCCTTTTGGCCGTATGGGAACGCCCGAAGAACTGGGTGGCGCGGTCATTTACCTGGCTTCTGATGCATCGACGTATACGTCGGGCAGTAATATTGTGATTGACGGCTGCTACACAGTCGTATAATCCACATCAGAGAGGACGAGCTGTATGGCGAGAACACCGGCATATCACACGGTTTATCAGGCTATTAAAAAGCAGATACGGGAGAAAAAATATCCTGTGGGATCTTTGCTGCCTACGGAGGGCGAGCTGGAGCAGGAATTTTCCGTCAGTCGCACCACCATCAGACGGGCCATCGGCTTGCTGGCTTCGGATGGGTATATTAAGGTTACCCAAGGGCGAGGAACGGAGGTTTTGGACCGGTCTACCTTCCAGAACCTGAATCACATCAGTTCCATCACCGAATCGCTCACCACGAAAGGATATACGGTGACTTCACGGGAGATGGACATCCGCAAGGTGCGTGTGACCGGTCAGGCGGCGAAAATGTTGCAACTCAATGAGGGGGACGAAGCCTATCTTGTGCAGCGTCTGCAGTATGCCGATGATGTACCGATCGCTCTTATGACCAATTATTTAAGGGTAGAGCAGGTGCCGGGTCTGGAGCGGTTTGCCGGCTGTTTTTCGGGCTTGTATGCGTATTTGGAGAAGCAGTACGGCATCGTGATCAAAGAAGCCACGGAATATCTGTCGGCTACCACGGCGGATTTTTGCGAGGCCAAATTGCTGCACGTGGACGTTGGTGCTCCGTTGCTTTGCAGCCGGCGCAGCTCCAGTACTGAGGCGGGTGTGTTCGAATACAGCGTCAATAAGATCGTGGCCGAGCATTATGAGTATTGTGTTCATCTAAAGGGCAGGTGACAGAGAATATGAGTAATTCATTACGATATGCTGTCACCGGCCCACTGCGTGGCATGCAGCGTCTTCTGTACCCGGCGGCCTTGCCATATATGGACAGAGGCGCGGTCACCGGCTATTGCGGTAGCATTTCCCGTATAGGGGACAACGCAGACTGGGACTGGTGTCTGTATCAGGACAAGAAAGGCGAATACGTCCTGTTTGAGGTGGATGGACCCGGTTGTGTGTACAATCTCACACAGCACCGCTATCCCACCAGCGAGGAGCCGGTTTTCCGCTTTTATGTCGATAACGGCGACACGCCGGTGTGGGAGCTCTCCCAGTCGGATTTTTGGCAGTTACCTGTGGGCGGCGCGTACGAAGGGCCGGAGGATGGCGGCCGTGGGCCCATTTGGGTGGTGCGGCAGTTTATGCCGTTGCCTTTCACAACGCACTGCAAGATCACCAGCTCCCTGGAGCTCAAGGGGTTTGACAAAGCCAAGGGCGAGGGCGGTTGGGGTCATGTCACCTACACGGTGTACGATACCCCGCAGGGCCTTAATCTTTTGGAAGAGTCGGATGCGACGATGCTGACAGAGGCTGTGGCCAACGTAGGGCAGGATCCCAAATACAGCGAGGAGAACGAGTGCCACACTGTGGAGAAACTGACCGTCCCTGCCGGAGGCTGCCGGGAGGTGGCCTACCGACAAGGATCCGGTTCTGTGGCCGCTGTGCGGCTGTGGCTGTCCGGAGATATCGTTGCCGCTCCGGTGCTCAGTGACCTGCGTATACGAATGTTCTGGGATGACCACACTGTGGCGGATGTGGATGCCCCCATTGGCACCTTTTTCGGCAATGAATATGGGTCTACCGACTGCAACCATCGGCTGCTGCTGCTGGGTATGAAGTATGAGCAAGGCCGCTGCCTCGAAGGATATCAGTATTTCCCTATGCCCTTTTGGTCTCATGCCAAAATAGAACTGTATAACAAGGGGCAGCGGGATATAGTTGTTGATAAGATTGAACTGCAATTTACTCCAGCTTCGGTAACAAATTACCACTGGGGAAAGGCGGGCTATTTTACCTCTTCCGCGTATTACGAAGTGACGGACAACAACCTGGAGCGCAATTCTGTTATCGCTACGGTGGAGGGCACAGGCCTTATGGTGTACGGCGTCCTGTCCGGCTACGGGATTGAGCGCGCGGGGTGTGAGGGAGATGTTCGGGTGTTTTTTGACGGCCGCCGCTCCCCGGAGATGGAGAGCGACGGCTCGGAAAGCTGGGCCTCCTATGGGTGGGGATTTGTTACCCCGCCGCAGAGTAATCCCTTCAGCGCTTATAACGGAAGACCCGCCAGCAACGCCGATTGGAGCGAGGTGCGGTTGACTGCAGGGGACGCGTATTTCTTCCACCGGAATCTGCGGTTTGAGCTGGAGCACGGCTGCATCAATGACGGTGGTGGTGCTCATTCCGGTCAGGTGTTCTGCTATCGGCTGGAGGGCGAGCCCCGTTCGTTGCTGACCGACTGCCTGGATATGGCACAGGAGGAGGCACTGCGGCTGCACGGGTATACAGCTGATTGCAAATCCGTATCTTTGCGGGCAACCTATGCCAATGGACACCAGTATGCGTTTACAGAAGGCTGCGTTCACACCGACTTTTCCGGTACGGCGTCTTTTGCGGTGGATATTCTGCCCGAAAACAACGGCGTGTTGCTTCAGCGAACATCGTCGCAGGAAAAAGGCCGGCAGGCTGCTGCCGTCGCTATCGACGGCGTGCCGGTGGAAGAGCGAATTTGGTACTATGCCGACTATAACCCCCATTGCTGTTGGTTGGACGATTATTTTCTTGTGCCGGCCAAGTATACCGCCGGCAAGCGGCGTATCACCGTCACGCTGACCCCTCTGGCGGCCGACGGAGAGGTTGTCACCTGGAATCACGCAGGTTATGCTGTGTATTCTTTCGTATAACACGGCGGTCACGCCGGATAAGGAGTGTGTATCTATGAAAAAATTTCGTGTGGGTCTGCTGACGATGTCGGACGGCAGACCGTACCTGCATCAGACGCAGTTCGAGATGAATATGCGGTATCAGAACGACATCAAGGAGGCACTGGAGGCCACCGGCCTGGTCGAGGTCGTCGCCGGCACGGCCCCTGTCAACTCCAATGCGGCGGCGAAGGAGGAGGCTCTGCGGCTGAAAGAGGCCGGGGTGGAGATGACCATCTTCAACTAC
>JAFQKB010000045.1 GCA_017397125.1 Clostridia bacterium
TGATAGGCTGCGTGTGTAAGGGCAGTGATGTCTTTAGCTTGGCAGTACTAATAGATCGAGGGCTTGACCTACAAAGTTTGACGATGAAATCGAATGTTTTTTGGTGGAATGCGGTGTGATGCCCGCACCCACAACTTGGTTCTTCTTACTTCTCTCTTTGTTCTCTTTATTCAGTTCTCAGGGCCCTATATGGACTCTAAATAGTTGGTGCTGATGACCGGAGTTTCGCTATGCGAACCTCCTCGAATATTCCCTTCGGGAATATTTCGGTTGTTAGTGCTGACCCTATAGTTGGTGCTGATGACGGTGAGGGTACACCCGTTCCCATCCCGAACACGGCAGTTAAGCTCACTCGTGCCGACAATACTTGGCTGGAAGCGGCCTGGAACGATAGGTAGGTGCCAACACAAACAAAACACCCTAGACTACGGTCTAGGGTGTTTTTGTGCTGCTTCAACAAAGGCAACCCCTGGTTTTACCAGGGGGATAAAAACAGCTTTTAGCGAGGAGTAAAGTAAGCAAAACCTTCGCCTCAAGGGGAAGCCACGCCACCTGCGGTGGCTATTGGATGATTACGTTAAGTTTTGAAATCGAAGATCGTTTCGGAGAGTGTCATACACGTCATTTTGCAAGCGTTTTGTGAGTTGTTCGCTTTCACCACCTTGGTAGTTTTTGGTGGTCTTGGTGTGATCAAACACGCATCCTTTGAGTGGGAGGACAGTATAGGTGTTTTGCTCAGGAAGTGTGTCGTGTGCACGAGCGATGGCGGCGGCTTTCTCAAGCCACAAAATCGTGTTGTCGGCATCACCTTTCATAGCATAGCCGTGTGCGATCGCCTCACAACGCTTCCAATAATTCCATCCAAAACCGATATGCGCTTCGTCACCAAGTATGGTTTCATTTATATGGATGGCAAGCTCACGAATGGCGATTTTTTCGTCAAGTGTATAGCCGTTTTCATATGTATAATCTCCCAATCGAGAAAACAGTCCATTAAGTTCTTCAAGAGTCAAGCGAACAGCATGCTGAATGTGTCGTAGGCGTTCATCACCTTCCATCAAATCGCACAACAGAATGGTACTTGAGTTGTTCATATCCGTTTGGGATTTGGCAAGATCAAGTGTTTTCTGATGCTGGCCCAGATAACGATAATGACGAATAAGAAGCGCTGTTGCAAAGTTACGAATAGCGCTGTCGTTACTTTCGTTCAAGATGCGTTCGAGCGTGACAATCGACGATGCAATCACCGTATCCTTTTCAATGCGATTGGCATATGGTGATTCGTATTTAAGTTGGATAAGCTCTAAGAGCAGACGGTGCGTGTTTGGATATTCCGTTAGTCCATTTTCCAATACGCGCCGCGCATTGCTTAGATCTCCGTGCCGATAAAAGACGTTGGCGTTGGCGATGATTGCTTTGATTGTTTCTTGCTTCTTAGTGACATCGACACCGAGCAATTCATCGGTGCTGATTTCAAAGAAATTGGCGATCACTGGTAACATAGTTATATCCGGATATCCTTCGTTACGCTCCCATTTGGAAACAGCTTTAGAGGTGACGCCAAGATGAAGGGCAAGTTCTTCTTGTGTGATGCCTTTGCGTGCGCGCAGAGTTTTAATAGTTTTAGCAATAGAAATCAACATAACGGATCCCTCCCATAATGATCGTTGCAACCGGTTGCATTTTTATTGTACCGTCATCATGTTCAAAAGTAAAGAAACGCATCGAAGAGCGAACTCAACGATGCGTTTTGTTATGAGATATAATAGGAGGTTTATTGTAGCAATTGCTCAGACTGTTTTATCAGTCCTCGGCGGCGGATGCCTTGCCGAGGGTGCCGTTGGCCAGTGCCTGAAGATAGGCGTTGATAAAGCCGTCGATCTCGCCGTCCATCACGGCCTGGATGTTGCCGCTCTCGTAGCCGGTGCGGGTATCCTTGGCCAGGGTGTAGGGCATAAAGACGTAGCTGCGGATCTGGCTGCCCCAGGCGATCTGGGCCTGGTTGCCCTTGATGTCGTCCAGCTTATCCAGGTGCTCGCGCTCCTTGATCTCGATGAGCTTGGATTTGAGCATGTTCATGGCCTTGTCCCGGTTCTGGAACTGGCTGCGCTCGTTCTGGCAGGCCACCACGATGCCGGTGGGGATGTGGGTCAGACGCACCGCAGAGGAGGTCTTGTTGATGTGCTGGCCGCCGGCGCCGGAGGAGCGGAACACGTCCATCTTGATGTCCTCGGGGCGGATATCCACCTCGGTGTCCTCGTCGATCTCGGGGATGACCTCCAGGGCGGAGAAGGAGGTGTGGCGGCGTCCGGAGGAGTCAAAGGGGGAGATGCGCACCAGACGGTGCACGCCGGCCTCGCCCTTGAGATAGCCGTAGGCGTTCTCGCCGATGACCTCGATGGAGGCGCTCTTGAGGCCCGCTTCGTCGCCGTCCTGATAGTCCAGAATGTTGTATTTATAGCCGTGGCGCTCCGCCCAGTGGGTGTACATACGGTACAGCATCTCCGCCCAGTCCTGGGCCTCGGTGCCGCCGGTGCCGGCGTGGAAGGTGAGGATGGCGTTCTTGCCATCGTACTCACCGGACAGCAGGGTGGCCAGACGCTGGCTCTCCATGGAGTTCTGCACCTTGGTCACGCCCTCCCGGCACTCCTCCAGCAGAGAGAGGTCCTCCGCCTCGTCCGCCAGCTCAATGAGGGTCAGGGTGTCCTGATAGTCGTTTTGCAGCCGCTCATAGGCCTCGATCTTGCCCTTGATGCCGGCGGCCTTTTGGGTCACCTTTTGGGCAAACTCCATATTGTCCCAGAATCCGGGGGCAGCCGCCTGGGCGTCCAGCTCCTCCGCCTCGCGGCGCAGCTGGCTCAGGCCGATGGAGCCGGCCAGGTCCTCGATGCCGGGGAGCAGGCCCTCCAGCTTGAGTCGCAGTTCTTCGTATTGCAGCATAGTGTTACTCTCCGTTTCGCTGTGTAACTTTTCCAAAACATTATACTGGAATTGTGCGCCGTTGTAAAGGGAAAATTCATATTCTGTAGCAATGATAAAAAAGACAAACATATTTTCGGTTTTCTCTTGTCTTTTGTGACGAAATTTCGTATACTTATAAGAGATATCTTTTGGAGAGGAGACTGCCTTATGCACCTGCCGAACACCCGGACCCTGTGCGCCCACACCCAGGGGGATCTGCTGTATTATTCCTTTCCGGCCCTGGACCGGATCCCCTTTGTGCGCCACGGCTTTTCCACCCGTCTGGGCGGTGTCAGCGGGGGCGTCTTTTCCTCGATGAATCTGTCCTTTACCCGGGGGGATGACCCGACGGACGTGATGGAGAATTTTCGCCGCATCTGCGGGGCGATGGGGGTGGACCCGGAGCGGGTGGTGATCTCCGCCCAGACCCACACCACCAACGTGTATAATGCCACCGTGGCCGACTGCGGCCGGGGTGTGACCCGGGAGCGGGGCTATACGGACGTCGACGGGCTTATTACCGACCGGCCGGGCGTGGTGCTGTGCACCCAGTACGCCGATTGCGTGCCGCTGTTTTTTGCTGACCCGGTGCGCCGGGTGGTGGCCACCTCCCACGCCGGGTGGCGGGGCACCGCCGCCGGCATTGGCGCCGAGACGGTGGCCCGTATGGTCAGCGACTACGGCTGCCGCCCGGAGGATATTGTGGCGGGCATCGGCCCGTCCATCGGAAAGTGCTGCTTCGAGGTGGATACCCCGGTGTACGACGCCTTTTGTAAGGTGCCGGTCTTTGACGAGGGCTGCTTCACCGCCGACGGCGGAGACAAATACCACGTCGACCTGTGGGAGGTCAACCGCCGGTATCTGGTGGAGGCCGGCGTGAAGCCGGAGAACATCACCGTCACCGATCTGTGCACCCGCTGCTATCCGGACGTGCTGTGGTCCCACCGGGCCACCGGCGGTGTCCGGGGCAGTCTGGCGGCCTTTATCGCCATTGCCGAGGAATAAATACTGATATTTTCCGCTGAGAAAAGCATACTAACCTTGATTTTCAATTATCAAAGGAGAGTGTGCTATGAACTACCGGGATACTGTGGAGCGGCTGGACAGCCGCCTGCGCATCGGCGCCAGCTTTGACATCATCAAGCGGGATATTACCGTGGGCGGCCGCACCGGCACCCTGTACTGTATAGACGGATTCACCAAGGACGAGGTGGTATTCAAGATGCTCCTGTCCCTGACCGGCCTCAAGCCGGAGCAGATGAAGGGTGTCACCGCCGCCTCCGACTTTGTGGCCCGGTATATCACCTATACCGAGGCGGAGACCACCACCGACCTGGACCGGGTGGTCACCCAGGTGCTGTCCGGCGCCTCCGCCATGGTGGTGGAGGGTCTGGACCAGGTGGTGCTCATCGACGTGCGCACCTATCCGGTGCGTAGCGTGGGGGAGCCGGAGACCGATCGGGTGCTGCGGGGCAGCCGGGACGGTCTGGTGGAGACCCTGGTGTTTAACACCGCTATGATCCGCCGCCGCATCCGGGACCCAAAGCTCACCATGGAGATCGTGCCGGTGGGGCGGCTCTCTGCCACGGACGTGTGCATCTGCTATATGGCGGACCGGGTGGACGAGACCTATCTCAAAAAGGTGCGCACCCGCCTGCAGAGCATCACCATCCCGGCCCTGACCATGGGCCAGGAGAGCCTGGCGGAGTGCCTATTGCGGGGGCAGTGGTACAATCCCTTTCCCCGGATACGGTATACCGAGCGCCCGGACACCGCCGCCGCCCAGATCGCCGAGGGGCAGATCGTCCTGCTGGTGGACAATTCCCCGGCGGCTATGCTGCTGCCCACCTCGATCTTTGATTTCACCCAGGATACCAACGATTATTATTTCCCGCCCGTGGTGGGCAGTTATCTGCGCCTGGTGCGGGGGCTGATCTTCGTGGCCACCCTGTTTCTCACCCCGGTGTGGTACTGGCTGATGCAAAATCCGGAGCACATACCGCCGGCTCTGGAGTTTATCCGCATCGAGAAGCTGGGTCCCATCCCGCTCATTGTCCAGCTGCTGCTGGTGGAGGTGCTCATCGACACTCTCAAGCTGGCGGCGCTGAATACCCCCACGTCCCTGAGCAACGCCCTCAGTCTGGTGGGGGCGCTGATATTCGGCGAGTTTGCGGTGCAGGCGGGCCTGTTTGCGGCAGAGCTGCTGGCCTATATGGCCTTTGTGGCCATTGCCTCCTTCACCCAGCCCAGCCACGAGCTGACCTATGCCTTTAAGCTGTTCCGCATCCTGTTTTTGCTGTGCACCTGGCTGCTCCGCGGCTGGGGCCTGCTGCTGGGGATGGCGGTCATGCTGGTGGTGCTGGTCACCACCCGCACGGCGGTGGGAGGTCGCTATCTCTATCCGGTGGTGCCCTTTAATGGCAGGGCGCTGATGCGGCTTTTGTTCCGTCAGCCCATCAGCCGCCACAACGCAGCCAAATAGAGGACACGCACCGCCTCTTTGTCCGCCGCATAGGATGGCGTAATGCCGTGTGTGTGCGGTGTCAGAGGAGGGTGGCTATGACGGTTGGAGAAACGATTGCCCGGATTTTACTGATAGTATTGGCGGTGTACGGCTGTGCCCAGCTGATACGCCGGTTGTGCCTGTGGTTTGCCCGCTGCCCCGCCTGTGCGGTGTGCTGTCGGCTGGCGGTGCCCCGGCACGGGGCGGCGATGGCGCCGCTGGTCCGCTGTTTGCAGGGGCAGTCGGTGTGGGATGACCCCACCGGGTGCTGGTGTACGCTGCTGCTGCTGCCGGACAGCCCGGAGGAGACGCCGGAGGAACTGGAACGAATACTGCGGGAGGCCCCGGCCGTGGTGCCGGTGACCGCCGCCCGCTTAATGGCCATGCTGGAGCAGCTGGCGGAAAAATAAACGAAAGGAGCCGCAAAGATGGATATGCAGCAGATCGACCAGGAGTTATTGCAGATGACCGGTACGGTGGAGCATATCGTGTACCGCAACGACGAAAACGGATGGACGGTGCTGGAGCTGGATGTTCGTGACTCTCTTGTGACGGTGGTGGGCTCCATCCCCTCGGTGCAGGTGGGCGAGTCTCTGCGGGTAAAGGGCTCCTGGACCGAGCATCCCTCCTTCGGGCGGCAGTTCAAGGCGGCCGCCTGCGAGAGCTCTCTGCCCACCGACGAGACCGCCATATTGCGGTATCTGGCCTCCGGCGCGGTCAAGGGAATCGGCCCGGCCACCGCAGCCCGGATCGTGGACCGTTTTGGGGCGGATTCTCTGCGTATATTGGAGCAGGAGCCCCAGGAGCTGGCAAAGATCAAGGGCATCTCCCTGTCCAAGGCCCGGGAGATGGGGCAGAGCTTCTGCTCCCAGTTCGGGCTGCGGGAGGTGGTGATGACCTTTGCCGGCTATGGGTTGACCGCCAACGAGGCTCTGCGCTGCTGGAAAAAGTTCGGCGCCGCCACGCTGTCCAGGATCAAGGCCAACCCCTATCTGCTGTGCACGCCGGGTCTGTACATCGGCTTTGAGCGGGCGGATCGGTTGTGTATGTCCCTGAGCGGTGACAAGCTGGATCCCCACCGCCTGGAGGCGGGTGTCGAATATGTGCTGCGCCACAACCTGGGCAACGGCCACACCTGTCTGCCCCGGGATAAGGTACTGCCCACCGCCGTGACCCTGCTGGACGTGCCGGCAGAGGCGGTGGAGAGTGCCGTGGACCGGATGGTGGAGTCTCTGCTGCTGCGGCAGGAGGAGATCAACGGGCGTCCGTTTTTGTTCCTGCCCCGGATGTATGAGTCCGAGGCCTTTATTGCCGTGCGGATGCGGCTGATGAGCAGCATCCACAACGTGGCGGCGGCGGATATCGAGCTGCGTATCGACGCCATGGAAAAGAATTTTCACATCACCTACGAGGAGCAGCAGCGCCGGGCGATGGTGGAGGCCATCACCACCGGCACCCTGATCCTCACCGGCGGCCCCGGCACCGGCAAGACCACCACCCTGCGGGGCATCATCACCCTGCTGGAGAGCATGGGGGAGACGGTGGCCATCGCCGCCCCCACCGGCCGCGCCGCCAAGCGCATCTCCCAGCTCACCGGCCGGGAGGCCAAGACTCTGCACCGCCTGCTGGAGGTCAAATGGGACGACAGCGACGCCCCGGTGTTTGACCGCAACGAGCGCAATCCCCTGGAGGCGGACGCGGTGGTGGTGGATGAGATGTCTATGGTGGACGTGCTGCTGTTTGAGAGCCTGTTGCGGGCCACCAAGACCGGCTGCCGCCTGATCCTGGTGGGGGATACCGACCAGCTGCCGGCGGTGGGCGCCGGCTGTGTGCTGCAGGACCTCATCGACAGCCACACGGTGCCGGTGGTTCAGCTGACCCAGGTGTTCCGCCAGGCGCTGGAGAGCCGCATCATATACAACGCCCACTGCATCGTCAGCGGCCAGCCCATGGAGCTGGACAATAAGGGCGATTGCTTCTTTATGCCCCGTCCGTCGGCGGCGGAGGTCACCCGCACGGTGCTGGACCTGTGCCACCACCGCCTGCCGGACGCCTATGGCTATACCTACCTGGAGGGCATCCAGGTGCTGTGCGCCGGCCGCAAGGGCGAGGTGGGTACGGGGGAGATGAACCACCGTCTGCAGGAGCTGCTCAATCCCCCGGACAAGAAAAAGGCGGAGATCGCCGTAGAGGGTGTCACCCTGCGGGTGGGGGATAAGGTGATGCACAACCGCAACAACTACGACATTCCCTGGATACGGGACGACGGCGACTGCGGCAGCGGCATCTTCAACGGAGACATCGGCGTGCTGGAGGAGGTGCGCCTGCGTGAGGATATTCTCACCGTGCGGTACGAGGACCGGGTGGCTACCTATACCAAGCAGGACGCCCAGGACCTGGAGCTGGCCTACGCCATCACCGTACATAAGAGCCAGGGCAGCGAGTTCGATGCGGTGGTGCTGCCGGTGTTCCGCAACACGCCCCATCTGTGCTACCGCAATCTGCTATATACCGCCGTCACCCGGGCCAAGAGCCTGCTGGTGCTGGTGGGCAGCCGGGAGACGCTGCAGCGGATGATCGACAACGACCGCAAGACCTTGCGTTATACGGGACTGGGTAGCTTTCTGCTTCGGTCTCAGGAGTTGTTTCTGTGAGCGCCCTGCTGGAGGCGGTGGTTCGCCTGCTGTATCCGAAGCACTGCTTTCTGTGCAATCGGGCGATCCTGCCCCGCCACCGCCTGTGTGAGAATTGCCGGCAGCAGGCACCGTATATTCTGCCGCCGGTGTGCGAGCGGTGCGGCCGGGGCGAGGACGCCTGCATCTGCGGCGGACACCGCCATCATTATGAGCGCTGCATCAGCGCCTTTTACCACGACGGCGTGGCCAAGACCGGCGTCTACACCCTCAAGAGTGAGGACCTGGCCGTGACGGTGGACGGCTTTGCCGCCGAGATGGCGGAGGTGGTGCGCCGGGAATACGGCGGTATCCCTTTCGCTTGCATTACGGCGGTGCCGCTGCATCCCGCGGACCGACGGGCGCGCGGCTTTGACCAGGCGGCCCGGCTGGGACAGGCCCTGTCCCGGCATCTGGATATCCCCTTTGTACCGCTGCTCAAAAAGATCACTCGCACCCAGCCCCAAAAGGAGCTGTCCGCCATCCAGCGCAGCGGCAATCTGCTGGGAGTGTTCGACGTGACCGGTCCGGTGGCGGATAAGACGGTGCTGCTGGTGGACGACGTGATCACCACCGGCTCCACCCTGGACGAGTGCGCCAAGATGCTGAAGATCTACGGTGCGGCCGATGTGTACGGGGTGACAGCAGCCGCAGCGGTCTTGAAAAAGAGTGCGGAATGATGTATAATGACCTAAGTTTGTAGGATAGCAAGGAGTTAGCGCAATGAATTTGGGAATTGATCTGGGCACCTCCCGGGTGGTCATTTACGACCCGGCGGCGGGTGTGGTGCTGGATGAGCCGGCGGTGATCGCCGTGGCCCGGGATGACGGACACGTGATCGCCTGCGGCACCGAGGCGGAGGAGATGCTGGGGCGCACCCCGGACTCCATCCTGGCGGTGCGGCCGGTGCAAAAGGGCGTCATCGCCGAATACGAGCTGGCGGAGAAGCTGCTGCGGCACTGTCTGCAGCGGGTGTGCTCCAACCGCATCGCCAAGCCCTGTGTGGCGGTCAGCGTGGCAGAAAAGGTCACCGACGTGGAGCAGCGCTCCTTCATCGAGGCGGTGGTGTCCGCCGGCGCCCGGCGGGTGACGCTGGTGCCGGAGACGGTGGCGGCGGCCATCGGAGCGGGCATCGACGTGAGCCTGCCCCTGGGCCAGATGATCGTCAATGCCGGCGGCGGCACGGTGGATGCGTCGGTGCTGTCCCTCCGGGGCGAGGCGGTCTTCTCCTCCATCCGGGTGGCGGGCAGCGCTATGGACGACGCCATCATCCGCTATCTGCGTGCCCGGCACGGCCTGATCATCAGCGAGACCACCGCCGAGCGGCTGAAGATCCGCATCGGTTGCGCCCTGCCGGAGGACCCGGAGCTGACGGCGCCGGCCAAGGGGCGGGACGCTCTTACCGGCCTTCCCCGGATGGTGCAGATGACCTCTACTGAGCTGTGCGAGGCCATCAGCGAGCCCCTGCAGGATATGCTGGATATGGTGCAGCGGGTGCTGGAGATCACTCCGCCGGAGCTGGCCGGCGACATCATCAACAACGGCATCTGCCTGACCGGCGGCCTGGCGCAGCTGCGCGGCCTGCCGGAGCTGCTGGCCCGGAGCACCGGCGTGGCCTGCCACGTGGCGGACAACCCGGCCCAGTGCGTCGCCATCGGCGCCGGCAAGGCGCTGCAGTACGCCTCGGCGTTTTCGGCGGTGTACGATCTGGGCAATTATACCTATCGACTGTCGGACAACGTGACCAACTAAATCGCACCCAAAAGAGGTCGACCCACGGAGCGCTACGCACCGGGTCGACCTCTTTTTGAACAGAAAACGGTGCGAAATTTTGTATAGTTTGCCCTTTGAAAATGGTGTATGCTTTGTGTTACAATGGTAATGGTGAAATATGGCGAAAGAGGTGACAGATATGAGCACAGCGGTGGCGATAGGCACCTACGTTCTCTATGGCAAGGTGGGCGTATGCCTGGTGCGGGAGCAGACCACCATGTCTTACGGTGCCGGCAGCGGTATGTATTACGTGCTGTGTCCGGTCAGTGACGGCCGTTCTTCCGTATACGTTCCCTGCGATAATGCCGAGCTGGTGGCCCGTATGCGTCCGCTACTGACCCGGGATGAGATCGACGCTCTGCTGTCCGGGGCGGACACTCTGCAGATGGAGTGGGTGGACGACCGCAACGAGCGTGCCTCTCTGTACCGCACCGTTATGGGCAGCAACGACCGGCGTGAGCTCATCCACCTCATTCGCTGCCTGTACGGCCGCAAGCAGGAGAAGCTGGCCGCCGGCAAGCGGCTCTCCGCCATGGACGAGGCGGCTCTGCAGGAGAGCGTGCGCCTGCTGGAGGAGGAGCTGTCCCTGGTGTTGGAGATCCCTCGGGGCGAGGTGGCCGCCTATATCCACAGCCGCCTGGAGCAATAAACGTGTCATCCACAGAGTCAGCCGGTTCGGTTGACTCTGTTTTTTTGTAAAAATTCTGTCCCGGGTCTAGCCAAACCGGCACAAATGTGGTACACTGTCTCTATATTAACCTTGCGACCGAGAGGAGGAGCTACCGTGGGCACTGTTTGCTGTTTTACCGGCTACCGGCCGCACCGGTTTTCCTTTTCTCCCACCGGCCTGCGCCCGGAGCACGTCCAGGCGGCCCTGGGCGGGCAGATCCGCCGCCTGTACGAGGAGGGCTGCCGCACCTTTATCAGCGGTATGAGCACCGGCGTAGACCTGTGGGCCGCGGCGGAGGTGGTGGCCCTGCAGCAGCACCACCCGGATATTCAGCTGGTGGCGGCGGTGCCCTTTGTGGGTCAGGAGACCCATTGGCCCCAGCCCCTGCAGCGGGAGTACCACCGGATACTGGCGGCATGCGGGCAGGTGGAGGTGCTGCACGATGGGGCAGAGGCCCAGGCGGACCCGGGGGCCTGCTACCGGCGGCGCAACCGCTGGATGGTGGACCGGGCGGATACGGTGCTGGCGGTGTGCGAGTACGATATCGGCGATACCCGCAGCGGCACGGCGGCCACGGTACGCTACGCCCGGCAAAAGCAACGGCGGATACTGTACATTCACCCCCAGACCCTGACCGTCACCGAGGAGACGGTGGAGCAGATCCGGTTTCCGATGGAATAAACGTCATCTCAATCATAGGAGGTCATAGCGATGGCATTGCGCGATTTTCCCATTCCGGGTATTTTGTTTTTCACCAGCGGCAACCCCTTTAGCGGCAGCTATAAGGGGCTCAACTACCGCATTGACCCCGTAAAGGGGAATGCGGAAAAGGATATCACCGCCCACTTGGAGGTGTGCGTGTGGACCGGCCCCTTGTGCAGCGATCTCAGCGAAAAGACCGCCACCGCCGAATTTTCTTTGGACGTGGACGGCCTGGCCCAGGCGGAGGAGTGGCTGCGGGCGCAGTACGCGGCTTTCGCGGCGGAAAATTAAACGGTTTTGTCGGCAAAATTCCCTTGCTTTTTCCGGTTTTGTGTGCTATACTTGACCCGTTGCATAGGCAGGGTTGGTATATCGGTATTACAGCGGCTTCCCAAGCCGTTAAGGCGGGTTCGACTCCCGTACCCTGCTCCATGTAAAAAACCTCTTTTGTCTATCGGACAAAAGAGGTTTTTTACAATGATATCCGTTCCCTGCGGTCACGGATGATATAGCTAACGCTATGATATCTGCTACGCAGATGATATACGCTTCGCGTATGAAAGGAACGGATATTATATCATGCTTGCCGCAGGCAAGTATACCATGCGGCGAAGCCGTATATCATATCGCCATAGGCGATATATCATTGAAAAGTACTGTGATCTGTGGTATGCTTAGTTCAACACCTTGAATTTGTGGGAGTGTTCTATATGTTCGGTATTACTGTCGATGATGTCATTAAGGTTTATGATCAACTGAAAGACAACTACGATTTGATCTTGACCACTACTTCTGCGCTGGATGAGGGGTTTACGATAGATTGCCCTATCATTGTAGGCAAAGCCCATGATCAGATCATTGAGTTGTACGAAGATGGCGGAGATTTTGTTTTGGATGTGATGGATGCAGAGAAAACAAAGGGCACTCATTGGCACCCCTACGATGTAGAGGGTGCTACAGATGATATTGTAGAGTTCATGGAAGGCAAATCCGATTATACAATGTCGCCCTTTAGACAAGGATAGGATTTCTTGGTAAGCCACACTACTTTTGGTCTTTTTTACTCCTACTTGCACTACTTTTAGTCGCTCTTTCGCAAAAAAAGACAGTCGCCCATCGGGTGGCTGTTTTTTTATCCTTTCTAAATAGATAGCCGGCTGTTTTTCAATGGACGATTCAACGATTGTCCGTTGTTTTTTTATTTAACAAAGCACTTGAAATATACGCCCGTATTTGTTATAGTTAATATATGCATATTGATCCAGTTTTTAGGAGGGATTTATTATGTCAATAAGCAAAAAACATGCAAATTTCAGAAAGGTGATGGCGGCCATCCTGTCCATCGTCATGCTGCTCGTGCAGTTGCCGACGAGCGTCTTTGCAGAGACGTTTGAAGAGGTAGTGCCCGACGTCGACGTGATGGAGCCGGAGGTTGCGCCGGTGCCTGGCGGTGAGACGGCGCAGCTGATGCTGGGCACCGGTGTGGTGGTGACAACTGCAACGACCCTCACCTTTACGCCGGATGTGAGTGGTGTCTACTGCTTCTATTCCGGCGAGGCACTGGATTGTGATCCCTTTGCTACGTTGTACGATGCGGATCATAATGAGCTCGGCTACAACGATGACGGCGGCGGAGAACTCCAGTTTGAGATGCATCTGGCGCTGACCGCCGGCGTTACGTATTATCTGGAGGCGGGCGCGTATAGCGAAAAGTTCCAGTATACCGTAACGGTGACAGAGAGCAATCTGGCTGAGATCGAGATCGTCTCCTGCCCGGATTTCGAAACCATCCAATACGATACAAAGAACGGTAACTGGGCGACGGTGTACAATGATGAGATTGTGGACCGCTATTTTAACTACCATATGCCTTATGAGGTGCTAAGCAACATAGTTATAAAGGTCACTTACAAGGACGGTACCAGTAAAGAGATCGGCTATGAGGATGAAAACGGTTATTATTCCGGCATACGCTTTGAATGGGATTTCTATCAGAATCCCTGGACCGTCGGTAGCGATAACCCGTTTTATATCAACTATAAGGGGATGAAGGCCGTGGGCAGCGCCACGGTGACAGCATCCCCGGTGGCTCATATGGAGCTGGTGTCGATCGATAACGTAGAGTTTGTCGAGTGCGACGAGAGCAATGGCTACTGGAGCAACTACTATTATGACATTGAATTGGAAGAGCCCTACTTTACATATTACCCGGATGAGCAGTCGATCGTGCTGTCCGTTACCTACACCGACGGCACCGTCCGGGAGGTACAGGCTTATTCGGAAGAGGCCGGCTGGGCGGGCATCAGCACGTACTCGGACCAGTATCTGGATCCGTGGACGCTGGGCGAGAACACCTTTGAGATCTGGTACCAGGGTGCTTGCATCACCACCACGGCCACCGTTATCGAAAGCCCGGTGGAGAGCATAGAGGTTATTTCCGGCGGCGACTTTGCCTATACGGAGTTCGATACGAAGTATGGCTATTGGACTGAGTCGGGAATAGGTGAAATGTTCTATTACTTTCCTCACGTATTCGTGAACAACCTGGTTGTGAAGGTCACGTACAAGGACGGCACCACCGAGGAGATCACCACCACTGACGGTATCACCAGTAGTCATACTCAGTGGGAACAGCCCTGGACGGTCGATGGCAACAACCGGATAACCATCTCGTATAAGGGTGCTTCCATCCAGGTGCCGGTCACCATCAAGCCCGGCCTGGTGGAGCGCATCGAGGTTGAGGACGTGGTGGTTACCGCCGGTACCAACGGCGAGTTCTATTCCTTTACGGATTCTACGACGGCTGGCGTTTGGTATCGCTACATCACCGAGCCTTCGGCTATCACCGTGTATCTGACCGACGGCCGTGTGCTGAAGGGTGATAGCCATGAGATCTATCAGCAGCTGGGTGCGTGGGTGTCCTTTATCGCTGACCAGGAGCAGAGCTATTATAATCAGTGGGGCGTGGGCGAATACACCGTCACCGCCTCCTTGCTCGGTAGAACGACGGAATTCCGCTACATAATCGAGGAATCGGACGTTGCTGAAATTTTCGTAGAGGATGTATCTGTCAACGAGGGCGAGTACGGCTATTGGGACAGCGGTTACTGGGAGAATGGCCAGTGGATCGAAAGAGAGTGGTTCTGCTACTCGTTCCTTAATCAAGAGGTCACCGTTACCCTGAAGGATGGCCAGGTGCTCTCGGGCACTCTGAGCTACCTGGGGGAAGAACTCGGCTTAGCTACGTATTTTATTACCGACCAGTGCGGTCGCAACCCGTGGGAGGCCGGCACGACCCATACGGCCGTGGTGTACGTGGGCGGCACGACCTGCGAGGTTTCCGTGAGCATCCGGGAGAACAACGTGGAGAGCATCCGGGTGATCGATACCCAAAACTTTGTATACTATGAGAACGACCCCTCCACCGGCAACTGGGAGGGAGACTTGTTCATCTATTCGGATTGGGAATTGGCAAGCCGCGTGACCCTTCTCGTTACGTATAAGGATGGATCCACCGAAGAAGTATCCTATTACGATGAACATGGCAACTATACCGGCATCCAGTTTTCCAGCAATCAGCACCAAGACCCGTGGACCATTGGCGGAGACAACCCCTTGACCATCCGTTATATGGGCAAGTCGGATACCATATCGGCTGTTATTGGTAATACCCCCATTGCCAGCATTGTGGTGGAGCCGCTCACGTATTCGGTAGGTCTCGGCGGCTGGTGGCAGTACTATTGGCACTACAACGAAAACATGGAATATGTCCAGGACCGCTATTACTATTATCCCGTGGAGCCGCAAAAAATCACCGTTACCTGCACGAACGGCACCGTGATCAGCGGCACCCGGGATGAGATCGAAAAGCAGACCGGCAGCTCTATCGGGTTCTCCGATGATCAGAGCTTTGACAATCCGTGGGGCGTGGGCACCCATATGGCGACCTGCACCTTTATGGGCGTGTCCGTGGAATTTGCGGTCATCATCGAGGAGTCCCCGGTCAAGAGCATCGTGATAGAGCCGATCACTCTGGCGGAGGGCGTCGACGGCGCTTGGTATTCCAACAGATACGAGCAAGACGGCGAATGGGTAATGGAGCACTATTATCACTATTACGTGGAGCCGCAAATAGTCACCATCATCTACCGTGACGGCAAAGTGATCAGCGGCACACCCTATGAGATCGAGGAACAAACCGGCTACCGCCTCGAGATATTGGCCGATCAGGACTACGATAACCCGTGGGGCGCCGGAGTCCACACGGTCGATTGCACGTTCATGGGTGCTGTGGGCGAGTATGAAGTCTACATTACCGAGTCGCCCGTTCAGAGCGTACAGGCGGATCCGGTCACCGTGACCGAAGGCACCAACGGCTATTGGACCTGGGATTATATCTACGATGAAAATGGCAATCAGATAGAGGCCGAATATTTCGTGTACGACGTCTATCCGGAAACCATCACCGTCACCTATAAGGACGGCACCGTCGTCAGCGGTAGCCGGGATGAGATCGCCAAACAGACCGGTTATTGGCTTGAGGTGTTCTCGGATCAGTTCTACTACAATCAGTGGGATATCGGTACGTATACGGCGACCTGTAGCTTTATGGGTGTGTCTGCGGAGTTTGAGGTCACCGTCACCGCGTCTCCCATCGCGAGCATCGAGGTGGAGCCCGTCACCATGATCGAAGGCACCAACGGCTGGTGGAACGACGGCTATTACAGTGATGAAGAAGGCGAGAACTATTACCGTTATTACTACTATAACGTTAATCCGGAAAGAATCACCATTACCTATTTGGATGGCACCACCATCAGCGGCGACCGGGATGAGATCGAAAAGCTGATCGGTTATTACCCCGAGATTTCTTCGAGTCAGGACTACGATAACCCCTGGGGTGTGGGCACCTACGTGGCCACCTGCACGGTTATGGGCGTTTCTGTAGAATATGAGGTGAACATCACCGAAACGCCCATCGATCACATCGATATAGAGCCGGTTACCCTGACGGAGGGCGTCGACGGCTGGTGGCGTTTCTATGAATACGTCGATGAAGACGGCTACTACGTTGAAGACCGCTATTTCCATTACAATCCGGACCCCCGGATGATCGTTGTCACCTTTAAGGATGGCACCGTGTACAGCGGTGACCGGGAGCAGATCGGCGATCAGATCGGCTATTATCCTGAGTTGTATACCGATCAGGATAGCGATAACCAGTGGGGTGTCGGCACCTACACGGCTACCTGTTTCCTGATGGGTGTGAGCGTGGAGTTTGAGGTCAACGTCACCAACTTCCCGATCACGAGCGTCGAGGTGAAGCCTTATACTCTCGAGCAGGGTATGAACGGTTGGTGGTCCTCCTATTCCTACGAAGAGGATGGCGTATACAAAGAGGGCATTTATTACGAGTACAACATCCCTTGGGAAGAGTTGTCTGTCACCGTCACCATGCAGGATGGCACCGTTGTTACCGGTAATGTTTACGAGATCCAGGAGCAGCTGGGCTGTGCCGTCAATGTCTATTCGAATCAGAGCCCGGATAATCCGTGGGGCGCCGGCGGCCATACGGCCATCATTGAAGTGATGGGCCACGAAACCGAATTTGAGGTTATCGTCAACGAGGCTCCCATTGAGAGCATCGTGGTGGATCCCATCACCATAATTGAGGGCACCCACGGCTGGTGGTATAGCTACAGCTATATAGAAGATGACAAGTGGGTAGAGGGAGAATATTTCTATTATGATGTAGACCCGCAGACTATCACCGTCACCTACAAGGACGGCACCGTCGTCAGCGGTAACCGCTATGAGCTGGAGAAACTGACCGGCTATAATTCCAGCACACACGTGCTGCAGGGATCCGATAATCAGTGGGGCGTTGGTACCCACACGATGTGGTTCGGCATTGCCGGTGTGGTGATGGAGATTGAGGTCATCATTGCTGAAACCAACATCGAGAGCATTACCATCCTGCCGCTTATCCACGTGGAGGGTGAGGACGGCTGGGTGAACGATTCCTATTACGACGAGGAGAAGGACACCTGGGTGTCCTGTGAGTGGAGAGAGTATGATTTCACTCCCGACATTATTCTCGTCACCTTTGCGGACGGTTCCACCTTTGCCGGCGACTACAGCGACTTTAACCAGTTGGGTTATGCGATGAAGCTGTATTGCGACCAGAGTGGCTACAACCCCTGGGGCGTCGGCGCACACAACGCATATCTGGAGGGCGTTGGCTTCTCCTGCGAGTATATGGTGGAGATCGTGGAGCGGGTGGAAAGCGAAGAGTTCGCCTATGGCGTCCTGTCTGACGGCACCGCGGTCATTCTGGCCTACTACGGCGATACCGACGTGCTGGTGATCCCCGAGACCATCGACGGCTACGAGGTGTCGGTGATCGGCCGTTATGCGTTCAACAATTATCGCACCTTCTACGGTACGGCGGTGTACATCCCCGAGACCGTAAAATGGATCGAGGAGGGCGCATTCTACGGCTGCAGCTCGCTCAACAGAGTTATGCTGCACAGCAACCTGGCCGCGATCGGCTCCTATGCGTTTGACTGTTGCTACAGCCTGGAGATGGTCCAGTTCTACGGCGATCCCCAGCTGGCTGAGGAGATTTTCATTCTGAAGGACAACGAGTACTTTACCAACGCCGGTTGGGAGTTTGTCGAGGAGTGCGATGAGCACGTGTACGATGACGCCTGCGACGCAGACTGCAACGTATGCTTTATGCTGCGCAATGCGGAGCACTCTTATGAGTGGATCGTTGATTACGAGGGCACCTGCGTCGAGGATGGATACCAGCACGAGGAGTGCTCCCTTTGCGGTGCGACCCGCAATCATGAGACCATCATCCCCGCCGTGGGCGAGCACGGCAACACCTATTGGCAAAATATTGTAGAGCCCACCTGTGGTAATGAGGGTTATTCCGGCGATCTGTACTGCGAGGTTTGTGACAGCATCGTGGAGGAGGGTCGGTGGATCGAGCCCACCGGCGAGCACGTCAACACCGAGTTGCGCGGTCAGTACGACGCTACCTGCGGTAGCGAGGGCTATACCGGTGATCTGTTCTGCCACGATTGCGAAAGATACGTAGAGTGGGGCGAGTACATTCCTGCCACCGGCGAGCATATCAACACCGAGCTGTTCGATCAGCACGATGCCACCTGCGGTGACGAGGGCTACACCGGCAATCTGTTCTGCCACGATTGCGGATGGTACGTGGAGTGGGGCAAGCCCATCCCCGCCACCGGTGAGCATGAGAATTTGAACTGGCACGAAGGCTACGACGCCACCTGTGGTGAGGACGGCTACACCGGCGATCTGCGCTGTGACGATTGTGACACGGTCATCGAGGCTGGCGAGATCATCCCCGCCACCGGCAACCACGAGAACGTGGAGCTGATCAACAAGGAAGACGCCACCTGCGGTGGAAAGGGCTATACCGGTGATCTGTACTGCTACGATTGCCATACCTACATAGAGTACGGCGAGTACCTGCCCCAGACCCCGCACATGAGCATCACGCTGACCAACGCATACGCTGCCACTTGTGGCTCCGATGGCTATACCGGTGATCTGTATTGCCGGGATTGCCGCACCGTTACGGAGTACGGCGAGACCATCCCCGCCACCGGCAACCACGTCTATGTCGACAATTACGATGCGGATTGTAACGATTGCGGCGCGGTCCGCGAGGTCGAGGCGGTTATGCCCGAGCTTTCTCTGAGCGGCGGTACGGCCTATCAGGGCGATACCATCCGTGTGGATGTGTCCATCTCCGGCAACACCGGCTTCGCCGGCCTGCAGTTTGGTCTGATCTACGACAGCAACTACCTGACCCTGTCCGATGTCGAGACCCATATGCCCGATTTCTTTACCACCGTGAATAACTCCATCGTTTTCGATGCCCTGGAGAATTATGTCCAGGACGGCGTGATCGCCACGCTGGTGTTCGAGGTGGCTGAGGATACCCCGGTGGGCGACTACGGCATTCAACTGCGCTTTATGTCCGCCAGCACCGACGATTTCCAGATCGTCAAGATGACCGATGCTTCGGCCACCGTGTCTGTGGAGAGCGCTGTTCTGGGCGACGTCAACGGTGACGGCTACGTGAATACGGTTGACCTGGTCATGCTCAGAAAGTACCTGGCCTCTATGGATCCCGAGACCAAGATCAGCGACATTGTCGTGCATAAGGGCGCTGACGGCAACCAGGACGGCGTGATCGATACCATTGACTTGACGTTTGTCAGACAGTATCTGGCTTCTATGACGGCAGGCTGATGTTTTTAACAACAAGCCAGAAAAGGAGAAAAGCATGAAGCTGAAAAGATGGATCGCTGCACTGCTGGCGTGTGTACTTTTCTTTAATATCTTCCCGCTTTCTGCGTTGGCAGAGACTCCCGAGTTCACCATAGCGGGTCAGGATACAGAGGCTGAGGTCGGCGCACAGGCGATGGTGAACATCCATATGTCCAACAATACGGGTTTTTCGGCGCTGAACCTCTATTACACGTATAACGAGGACTATTTCACCTTAAACAAGGTCATAAACAAGGCCTGGCCGCTTGTGATGACACACGATAAGACCACCGTGTGGGACGCAAGCACCGACTATACAGCAGACGGCACCTTAGCCACGTTGGTATTCGACGTGGCCAAGGACACGCCGTACGGCACTTATGAGATCGATATCCATTTGATCTCTGCGGCCAATATGAAGCTGGAGCACGTGTATCCCGTGACGGTCAGCGCGACCGTCACAGTCACTCCGGTCAAAGCAAAGGGCGTTGAGATCTACAATTCCGACGTGTCGCTGGACGCCGGCGAAACGGAGCAGCTGATCGCCAACGTGTTCCCGGAGGAGGCAGCGGATAAAAGCGTTGTCTGGCACTCGGAGAACGAGGCGGTCGCCACGGTGGATGAGAATGGCGTGGTCACGGGTGTGGCCTACGGCACCACCGACATCGTGGTCACCACCAGGGATGGCGGCTACACCGACCGCTGCAGCGTCAGCGTCAATTGCTCCCATAACTATAATAGCAAGGTGATCGCCCCCACCTATCGGGAGCATGGATATACCCTGTATACCTGCGCCATCTGCGGCCACAGCTACAGCGATGATTTTGTGGATCCGCTGGAGCGCACCCCCATCGAGCAGGCGGATATTACGCTGGAGTATACCGAGGCCTTCTATGAGGGCAAGCCCCTGGAGCCCCAGGTGTACGTTTCCTACCAGGGCGAGGTGCTGGACGCCGCCACCGAGCTGCGGGTCACCTACGGTGACAACGACGGGGTGGGTATCGCCACCGTGACGGTGGAGGGTATCAACCGGTTCACCGGCACCGTTACCCTCACCTTTGCCGTTTCTTTCGAGGTGATCCCCGAGGCGATCGTCAACGTCAGCGCCGTCTCGGATTATGGCAAAATATTGCTTTCGTGGGGTCGCTCCAGCGAGGTTGCCACCAACACCTACCGCATCTATCGTGCGGCAGAGGGGGAGGAGCAATACACGCTGATCAAGACCATTGTGGGCCGGGATACGGTGTCCTATGAGGATACCACGGTTCAAAAAGGCGTTGCCTACACCTATTACGTGACGGGCGTGGGCGCCTATGGCGCCGAGAGTGAGCCCTCGCTGGTGGCGGGCGCTGCCGCGCTGGTGGACGTGACCCCCCCGACGGTGCTCAAGCTGGTCCCCGCCGAGAATGTGATCCTAGCCGGTTCCACCACCTTTTCGGCGGTGGCTGAGGACAACGTAGGCGTGCAAAAGGGCTACTACGAGTATTCGTTGGACGGCGAGCACTGGACCGAGATCGGCACCACCACCAATAGCGGGCTGTCCATCCGGTTTACGGTGGATTTTGCCACGGATATTACCTCTATCTACATCCGTCTGACGGTGTACGACGCAGAGGGCAACGCCAGCATACCGAAGGTGGCGGAATACGTCATCGACAACGTGGGTCCCGACCAGGTGACCGGCCTGTCGGCGGTGCCGCTGTCTTCCAAGCTGACCCTGTCCTGGAATGACGTGGCGGCCGCCGATGCCCAATATTTCATCCTGGAGGAGCAGGATGAGAACGGCTGGAAGACGGTGGCCACCCACATCACCACCCTGGGCTACACCGTCACCGGCCTGCGGCCGGATACCACCTATTGTTATCGGGTGGCCTGCGTGGACGTGCGCGGCAACGTAGGTGCCTATTCCGAGGCGTTTTACGTGAATACCGCGGCGGACACCGCGGCGCCGGTCATCACCAACCAGGGGCCTGCCTCTGCCCGGTACAATCGCACCATCCGCTATTACGCCACCGCACGGGATGACAGCGACATTCGCTACATCTACATCGAGGTTTCCTCCGACCTGGTCAAATGGACCCAGGTGGACTGCAAGGAGTTTGTTGTCCCTGCCTCCATGCAGGAGTATACCTCCGTCATCGACCTGACCGATTATGCCGAGGGCAGCCTGTACGTGCGCGCCGTTGCCGAGGACTTTGCGGGCAACCGCAGCGACACCGGTGTGTCGGCCCCCTATTCGGAGTACATTGTGGATAAGACCGCTCCCGCCGCCCCCGAAAACGTGACGGCCAACGGAAAGAACGGTTATATCAGCATCTTCTGGACCATGGGCAAGGAGACCGACATCAGCACCTATTCGGTGTATCGGTCCACCGCTCCGGACGGCGAGTACACCCTGGTGAGCTCCTCTCTGACCGCGGTGAGCTATCACGACACGGCGGTGGAGGCCGGCGTTGTCTATTTCTATAAGATAGCGGTGTCCGACCGGGCCGGCAACGTCAGCGATGATTCCGCTGTGGTTTCGGCCTCTATGAGCGAGGACACCCAGATGCCGGAGATCACGGGTGTGGGCACCACCTCCAATCAGAGATTTGGCCCGCTGGTGAATACCGTCAGCATTTCGGCTGCGGATAACAACCATCTGTCCTATCTGCTGGTGGAATACTGCACCACCCAGGACCTGGAATACAAGACGCTCAAAAAGGTGGAGAATATCGCCGCCTCCTACGTCCGTTCCAGCGTGACGCTGCCCACCGACGGCCTGGTGGATGGGGACGTACTGTACATCCGCGTCAGCGCGGTGGATATGGCCGGCCTTTCCTCCGGCTACACAACGGCAAAGTACACCTATGACAGCACCGCCCCCACGGTATCCGCCTTTGCGGTGGCTATCGAGGGCAACCAGGCGACCCTGACCTGGCAGGGCGGGGCAGAGGAGGACCTCTCCGGCTTTAAGGTGTACCGCTCCACCGACGGAATATCGTATTCTCTGCTGGGCTCCCGGGCGCCGAACGCCACCGGCAGCTACACCTTTATCGACACCATCACGGACAAAGAGAGCGCCACCTTCACCTACAAGCTGGAGGCGGTGGACGTGCTGCAGAATGCGGCCTCCCTGACCGCCTCGGCGGAGTACGTGTACGTGTATCAGAACACGCCGCCCACCGCCGTGATTGCGTCTCCCTCCTATATGATGGCCGGCGTGGAGGAGCTGTTTGACGCCTCCGCGTCCAAGGACGACGTGACCATCAGCACCTATCTGTGGGATTTCGGTGACGGCACCACCTCCACCGAGAAAAAGCCGGCCAAAAAGTACGAGCAGCCGGGCACCTATACCGTCACCCTGACCGTCACTGATAACGGCGGCCTCACCGCCACCGATACGGTGGTTATGGATGTCAAGGAGCGGGAGACCCTGGGCGTTCTGAACGTGGCCGTGCTGGACGAGAACAACAATCCCGTCCCCTACGTGCCGGTGTATTTCGATCTGGGCAGCGATAACCAGCGGATCGTCAATACCAACGGAAACGGTATTGCCACCATGAAGCTGTCCCAGGGCACCCACGTGGTGGGTATGTACGCCACCGGCTATCTGCCGGTCAAAAAGGACGTGGTGGTGCTGCAGAACGCCACCCGGACCGTCACCCTCACCACGGTCAAAGAGGAGCTTGTCACCGGTGAGTTTGAGATCACCCGTATGACCTTTGACGAGATCGTGGCGGCCGGCATCGACGTGTACGACCCGGCCAACCGCAACGTGTATTCCGCCACCGTCCGCGTCTTTTACGGCTCGACGCCGCCCATCCGTGTCAACTACGTGCGTAACGACACGGAGATCCTGGACTATGAGATCCTGGATTACAGCGGTGTCCCGATCCGGGAATACGTGAGCGGCGACGGTACCAGCCGCCGTATTTCCGGTGTTAAGTACATCGGCGGTGGCAGCAGCAACGGTGGAGGCGGCGGAGGCGCCGAGGGAACCGATATCATCGCCATCATCGATATCCCCGCCGAGGCCTCGTATCTCAAAGAGTTCTTTGACGTCAAGCTGCACATCGTCAACAACGCCTCTCCCGAGTTCACCCTGGAGAAAAACACGGTCTCGCTGAACGTGCCGGAGGGGATGACCTTGATGTCCTCGGTGGGCGGCGGTTATCTGACCTCGCCGGTCGCAGAGATCGACAGCATCCGGGGGCAGGAGACCAAGACCCTGGCGTGGGTGCTGCGGGGCGATACGGCGGGCGAGTACAACCTCTCTGCCGACTTTACCGGCACTCTGGCCCTGTTCAATGCACCGGTCAATACCCGCTTTGAGACCGATACGCCCATCAAGGTGTATGGTCTGGAGGGGGTCACCTTCCGTGTGCTGACCGCCAGCGAGCTCTACAACGAGACGCTGTATTTCAACGTGGAGCTGGAGAACAACCGGGACATCGACATTTACGCACCGGCCGCCGGCCTGACCGATAAGATCAAAAACGTCACCGAGTCGGTGCTCAACAACAATCCCAAGGGTGACTTCTACGTACAATCGTACATACTCAACGTATACATTGCCAATGAAAACGGCGCCAAGCAATACATCCCCTTCCGCCACGATGCAAACGGTAACGCCATCGTGGACGTGGACGTATTGGCCCCCGGTCAAAAGATCGTGTACGAGTACGTGGCGTATAACGCCATCGACTACGACGGCATCGCCTATTTCAAAGAGGCGATCGTCACCGAGTTCCAGGGACTGGCCGAGAATATCGAGGTCGGTTCGTTTGAAAAGCAGCGCTACAGCCTGGTGGATTATACGGAAAAGCTGGATGCGGTCCTGAGTGGTGCGGACAACGAGACCGTTGCCGGCTATCAGTATCTGCTGAACAGCGACAATTTCTATTACGTTTCCGCCACCGGCGGCAGCTTTGCGGATATGTGCGAAAAGCTGTATAAGAGCGCCGACATCATTCTGAACCTGGATTTCAGCGCACTCACCCAGGAGGAGGAACGGCAGACGATCCAGGCGATCATTCTGACCATTCTCTCGGACAGCAGCGTGGTGAGCCAGTCCGAGGACCTGCTGATGTACAAGTATAACGAAGCGGTCGGCGGTATGCTGGACACCATCAAGGACGGCGCTGCCAAGGCCTTTACCGGTGACGACGTCAACGCCAAGGATGTGGGCGAGGCCATAGCGGACATCTGTAAGGATCAACGCGAGCTGGCGGTGCTGTACCGCACCCAGGGCCGTGAAGCCTTCCTGGAGGAGTTTAATAAGCGTCTGGCGGGTTACGCTCTCGGTGTGACGGTGGATGCTATGGATTATCTGTCCGTTGCGGATGAAACCGCCTGCTTCAGCGAGGTGTTCGGCACCGTGAAGGATACCGTAGGCGCCTTTTTCAACGCCTTGGAGGAGACCGAGCGCGAGGGCTATTACTACGCCGTGCTGAAAAAGCAGTGCAATGCCGAGATCAGTAGCAACATCCTGTATGCCCTGCGTGATATTCTCAAGGAGCAGCTGGACGAAGAGCTGGTCAAGGCGGTCTTGGACAGCCTGCTGCCGGATACCGCCACCCTGATCAATCTGCCGGACGTGGGCCTTGGCGCCAACGTGCTGGCCTACCAGACGGTTGAGCTGATGATCACCCAGCTGGAGAACGATCTGGATGACTATTACGAGAATATCAACGTGTATATGAATCTGCTGGAGGAGGGCACGGAGGCTGCGATCCAAAAGGCGTTGCAGACCATCTTCGCCGCCGCCATCGGCTCCACCACCTTCGGATTCATTTCCGCTGCCTTCAACATTGCGGACGCCATTTTCGGCTTCGAAGATTATGTCAAGCAGCAGGACACCTTTGATATTTACATCGCTCTGAGCGACGTGTTCCGCCAGGCGCACCTGAACAGCATCCAGACGCGGGGCAGCAATGCGGATTTCTATTCCATGCTGTATCTGCGCGCTCTGTGCGAGATGCGCCTCAATGGCGAAGCACAGTACAAGAAGTTTATGAGCGACTACATCAACGGTGTGTATTTTATGCCGATCGATGAACAGCTCATCCTGTCCTACATCAACGCGATCAAGGATACCAGCTTTGCGTCCTACGATGCGTGGGGAGACCACCTGCAGTACAGCATCGTTCGTCCCCGTGATCTGATCTTCAACATCGAGGGTACGGAGATGAACATCCCCAGAGCGCCCCTGGTCTCTCTGGATTATGAGACCCTGACCACCGTACAGACCTTTACCGACGAGTACGAGTATTGCTTTGCAGACGGTGTGTGGCAGGCTTGCGACGGCGGCCCCATCGCTTTCACGCTGGGCAGTGTTCCCTCGGTGATGCGGGTACGTATGGCGGCCGGCGATGACCATCTGGCGGGAGAGATCACCACCGTCCGGATCTTTGCGCAGAAGGAATTGAGCAAGCTCATCCACGTCAAGTTTGACGGTGTCAACTACATTCTGGAGAATCTGTCCCCCGAATATCGCTATCAGATCGTATTCACCGACAACCCCAATGCCACGCCGGATTGGAGCCGGGCCAAGATCTTTGCCGGTTCCGAAACCGTGCTTAAGGGTATTGCCCAGGCAGAGTATGCCATCATTCGCAGCTGTCAGAACGTGAATAAGAACGAGACGGCATCCCTGCCCCTGACGGTGGCCGTATCGGCCAAGGCACCTCTGAACCTGGTGATCGAGGGCAACGGCACCGTTTCCCAGTCCGGCACCAACGGCTGCTATTTCAATGGCCAGGATATCGACCTGATCGCTACCCCCAATGAAGGCGACGAGTTCATCGGTTGGTACGTCAACGGCACGTATGTAAGCGGCGAGCGCTATTACATTGCCGAGATGGCGGACGATCTGCAGATCACCGCCCGCTTTGGCGGTAAGACCATCACCGGCGTGGAGATCACCAATATGCCCAATAAGATCACCTATTACGAGGGTGAGTCCCTGGATCTCAATGGCCTGGAGGTGCTGGTCAGCTATGCCGACGCCGCCCCGGCAACGTATGCTCTGCGCTCCACGTCGAGTGACGTCACGCAGATGATTGCCGAGCAATACACGGCGTATTTCACCTCCAATACCGCCGGCGCTTCCACCATCGTTATCAACTACGGTGGCCAGGTCACCAGCTTTGACGTGGAGATTCTCCACGACACCGTAGAGTACACCAAGCTGGAGCCCACCTGCGGCACCGACGGCGTGCATGCAACCTATTGTACGCTGTGTCAATCGGTTGTGGAGGAAACTCCCATCCCGGCCACCAACGACCACCACTTTGAGTGGATCGTGGACGCCGAACCCACCTGCGGTGTGGATGGCGTGCGTCACGAGGCGTGTACGGTTTGCGACGCAAAACGCAATGAAAACACCGTCATTCCCGCTACGGGCGATCACGTCTACGGCGATTGGTTTGTGACGGAGCAGCCCACCTGTACCGAGGTGGGCGAGCAGCGCCGGGATTGCGTCAATTGCGATCATTTCGAGACCGCCGAGGTGGCGGCTCTGGGTCACGACCTGACTCAGCACGAGGCTAAGGCTCCTACCTGCACCGAGATCGGTTGGAATGCCTATGAGACCTGCTCTCGCTGCGATCACACCACCTATGTGGAGATTCCGGCCACCGGCCACGACCATACGGCTGTTGTGACTGCCCCGACCTGTACCGAGCGTGGTTACACCACCTACACCTGCCACTGCGGCGATACCTACGTGGCTGACTATGTGGATGCGCTGGGTCACAGCTTCGGTGAGTGGATCGTCACCGACCAGCCTACTTGCCTGGAGAAGGGTGAGCGGCGCCGGGATTGTGAGAACTGCGATCATTTCGAGACCGCCGAGGTGGCGGCTCTGGGTCACGACCTGACCCAGCACGAGGCAAAAGTCCCCACCTGTACTGAGATCGGCTGGAACGCCTATGAGACCTGCTCTCGCTGCGATCACACCACTTACGTGGAGATCCCGGCCACCGGCCACGATCATACGGCTGTTGTGACTGCCCCGACTTGTACGGAGCGCGGCTACACCACCTACACCTGCCATTGCGGTGATACCTACGTGGCTGACTATGTGGATGCGCTGGGTCACAGCTTCGGTGAGTGGGTCGTCACCGACGAGCCGACTTGTACTGAGAAGGGTGAGCAGCGTCGTGACTGCGACGCCTGCGATCATTTCGAGACCGCCGAGGTCGCCGCTTTGGGCCACGATCTGACCCAGCACGAGGCTAAGGCCCCCACCTGCACCGAGATCGGTTGGGATGCTTATGTGACTTGCTCTCGCTGCGACTACACTACCTACGTGGAGATTCCCGCCAACGGTCACGATTATGAGTCTGTGATTACCGCTCCCACCTGCACCGAGCAGGGCTATACGACTCATACCTGCCACTGCGGTGACACTTATGTGGACAGCTATGTGCCCGCCACCGGTCACAAGTACGGCGAGTGGTTCGTCACTGACGAGCCTACTTGCCTCGAAAAAGGTGAGCAGCGCCGGGATTGTGAGAACTGCGATCACTATGAGACCGCAGAGGTTGCCGCTTTGGGCCACGACCTGACCCAGCACGAGGCTAAGGTCCCCACCTGTACCGAGATCGGCTGGGATGCTTATGTGACTTGCTCTCGCTGCGACTACACTACCTACGTGGAGATTCCCGCCAACGGTCACGATTATGAGTCTGTGATTACCGCCCCCACCTGTACGGAGCAGGGCTATACAACTCACACCTGCCACTGCGGCGATACCTATGTGGACAGTTATGTGGATGCTCTTGGCCACAGCTTTGACGAGTGGATCGTCACCGACCAGCCCACTTGCTTGGAGAAGGGTGAGCAGCGCCGTGACTGCGATGCCTGCGATCATTATGAGACCGCAGAGGTTGCCGCTTTGGGTCACGATCTGACCCAGCACGAGGCGAAAGCCCAGACCTGCACCGAGATCGGCTGGGATGCTTATGAGACCTGCTCCCGCTGCGATCACACCACTTACGCGGAGATCCCGGCCACCGGCCACGATCACAAGGCTACCGTGACCGCTCCGACCTGTACCGAGCGTGGTTACACCACCCACGTCTGTCACTGCGGCGATACCTACGTGGACAGCTACGTGGATGCTACTGGTCACGATCATAAGGCGGTTGTGACCGCCCCCACTTGTACGGAAAAGGGTTATACCACCCACACCTGCCACTGTGGTGATACCTACGTGGACAGTTATTTGGATGAGCTTGGCCACAACCTGACCCAGCACGAGGCTAAGGCTCCCACCTGCACCGAGATCGGCTGGGATGCCTACGAGACCTGCTCCCGCTGCGATCACACCACCTACGTGAAGATCCCGGCCACCGGCCACGATCACAAGGTTACCGTGACCGCCCCCACCTGTACGGAGCAGGGCTACACCACCCATACTTGCCATTGCGGCGATACCTACGTGGACAGCTACGTGGACGCCACAGGCCACAGCTACGGCGACTGGTTCGAGTACCAGGCTCCCACCACCACCGCCGTGGGCGAGGAGCGCCGCAACTGCCAGAATTGCGACCACTTCGAGAGCCGTGAGCTCCCGAAGGTGATCCTGTCCGGTTGGGTACAGGAAAATGGCAAGTGGTGCTACTACGAAAACGGCAAAAAGGCCACCAATAAGTGGCTGCTGGACTCCGTTGGCTGGTGCTTCGTCGGCGCCGACGGCTACTGCGTCACCAACAAGTGGGTCGCTGACTCTAAGGGCTGGTGCTATCTGGATGAGAACGGCCGTATGGCCACCAACAGATGGGTCCGTGACAGTGTCGGCTGGTGCTATGTGGGCGCCGACGGCTATGCGGTCACCAACTGCTGGAAGAAGGATTCTGTCGGCTGGTGCTACCTGAACTCCAACGGCTCTATGACCAAGTCCGCTTGGGTCCAGGACGGCGGCAAGTGGTACTATCTGGATGCTAATGGCTATATGGTTACCAACACCTGGAAAGCAGATTCCAAGGGTTGGGTATATGTCGGCAGCGATGGTGCTATGATGACTAATGCCTGGGTGCGTGATAGCGTGGGTTGGTGCTATGTGGGTGCCGACGGCTATGCCGTCACCAACTGCTGGAAGAAGGATTCTGTTGGCTGGTGCTACCTCAATGCTAACGGCTCCATGACCAAGAATGCCTGGATTCAGGATGGCGGCAAGTGGTACTATCTGGACGGTAACGGCTATATGGTAACCGGCAAGACCCTTACCATCGGCGGCGAAAAGTACACCTTTAACGCCTCCGGCGTGTGGATTCCTTGATAATCAGCAACTGAACTTACGCAAAAAACGGAGTGGATTTCCACTCCGTTTTTTGCTGCTCACTTGAAAATTTCACGCAATCGGTATATACTACCAATATATTCTTGTATCGAGGTGATCACCTATGCATACCGTATTGTACACGCCCCGTCTGATTCTGCGGCCCTGGCAGGAGAGCGACGCCGCGGACCTGTACCGCTATGCCTCCGACCCGGCGGTGGGTCCTGCCGCCGGATGGCCGCCCCACACCGACGAGGACGACAGCCGGGCGGTGATTCGGGACGTGCTGATGATACCCGGCACCTTTGCGGTGTGCCGGCGGGAGGACGGCGCGGCCATCGGCAGCGTAGGTCTCAAGACCGGGGACAACACCGATATGACCGACCGGGAGGACGAGTGCGAGCTGGGCTATTGGATCGGCCGCCCTTATTGGGGACAGGGTCTCATACCTGAGGCGGTGGGGGAGATCCTGCGCCACGCCTTTGAGGATTTGGGTATGCGGGCCGTGTGGTGCGGCTATTACGACGGCAACGAAAAATCCCGCCGCGTGCAGGAAAAGTGCGGCTTTACGTACCACCATACCACCGAGGGGCTGGAGGTGCCGCTGCTGGGGGAGATACGCACCGGCCACGTCAGTCGGCTGACCCGGGAGGATTGGCTACAACGATAAAAATACCGTCTGCGAAAGATAGCGCAGACGGTATTTTTTGCTATAAAACGGGCTGTAACGGGCGACCCGCGAAAACGCCGGACACACAAGAGGAGGCGCGTGGTCTCAAAACTGCATTGTGACGGTGTCGCCGCTGGCAGAGGTTACCTCCAGCCATTTCCAATCCTTATGGCTGCGGGTGTATCTTTTTATATCCCTTTTGATCTTCACAAGGGTTTTGCGCCGAATAGAGACGCCCCGTTTTTTGAGCGCTTTGGCAAGCAATCCTACGGTGAGATCGTTCAGTGCCAACGCGTTCGGCAGGCGGAGCCTGACGGCTTTTCCGCCGGCGGATACAATGTTGATCTTCATTCTTTTACTCCACAAAGATACGCACCGTATCGCCTTTTTGGTCTTCCGCTTCCATCAGATTGCCCACCACACCGTGGTGCACCAGATTCAGGATCTCTTTCAGGTCAATATCGTTTCCGCAGAAGGCCCCGTTGAGTTTCAGGGAGCAGCCCTCGGAGGTGAGGAGGGCCTCCGCGATGCTCAGCGGGAGGTTGATGTTGGCTTTGTCTCCCTTATAGCTTTCGCAGACGATGCGCAAAACCATATCCTTGATATCTTTCTTTTGCTCCGGAGAGGAGATCTGGACGATGGGGGTGGGGTCGTTGCCGGTCAGCAGCTGATCCACCGTGACGTCCAAGGTCTCCGCCAGCAGAGGCAGCAGGCTGATATCGGGGCAGGTCAGGTCGTTTTCCCATTTGCTTACCGCCTGAGGGCTGACCGACAGTTTTTCGGCCAGGGCATCCTGCTTGAGACCTTTTTCCTTTCTCAGCTCGGCAATGCGTTTTCCTAACGTTTTCTTCATATCCTTATTTCTCCTTTCAATGATGGACGATCAGCGCCGATGTCTGATGATAGCATAGCGCATTTTGAGCATCATCGGAATGGAATAACCGTTGATTTCGCTGCGTTTTGCTCAACGAAAGGGTGATTTTACACTCAACCGGTGGTTGATTAAGGCGTTTTGCATATTTTTCACCCGTCTCCTCCATACTCTGTGGGGAGGGGTCGGTATGTCCAAAAAGAAAAATCTATGGTTGCATCTGTGCCTGTTCGCCGTGGGCGGACTGGGGTACGTGTTGATCGAATTATTGTGGCGGGGGAGAAGCCACCCCAGTATGTTTCTGGTGGGCGGTGCCTGCTTTGAACTCATCGGTGGCATCGATACCCGCTATCGCCGGTGGGCGCTGCCCGTCCGGTGCGCCCTGTGCTCTGTGGGCATTACCGCCGTGGAGCTGGTCAGCGGCTGTATCCTCAATCGCTGGCTGGGGCTGGGGGTGTGGGATTACAGCCGGATGCGGTACAATATTCTGGGGCAGGTGTGCCTGCTGTATTCGCTGTTTTGGCTTTTGCTCAGCGCGGCGGCATTTCCTCTGTACCGGAGGTGCCGGCGTCTGCTGACCGGCGCGTTAGTCCGCCGCGGAGGGGCAGAACGCCGCTAGGGGGCAGGTGCCGCAGGTCGGCGCCCGGGCGGAGCACACGTCCCGGCCAAAATGCACCAGCCGGTGGCAGAAATTATTGCTCTCCTCCGGCGGAAGCAGTTTTTTGAGCTGCATCTCCACCTTGTACGGGTCCTTGCTGTCGGTCAGCCCCAGCCGTCCGCTGATGCGGATGCAGTGGGTGTCCGCCACCACCGCCGGCTTGCCGTATACGTCGCCGCAGATGAGGTTGGCGGTCTTGCGTCCCACGCCGGGGAGCTTGGTCAGCTCCTCCACCGTGTCCGGGATGCGTCCGTCGTATTCCTCCCGGAGCATCCGGCACATGGCCACGATGTCCCGGGCCTTGGTCTTGTACAGACCGCAGGAGCGGATGTAGTCGCCCACCTCCTCCGGGTCGGCGTCTGCCAGGCTGTCCAGGGTGGGGAACCGGGCAAACAGCGCCGGGGTCACCAGGTTTACCCGGGCGTCGGTGCATTGGGCGGACAGCCGGGTGGCGATGAGCAGCTGCAGAGGGTTCTGAGCCGTCAGGGAGCACACCGCCTTCGGATATAGGGCTTTCAGTGCATCCACAGCCGCCAAGGCCCGTTGCTTTTTGGTCATTCCGGCACATCCTTTCCTTGTTCTTTCGACACATATCATACCATATCCGTCCCCTCGCTGTCAACAAACCCACTCGTTAGAAAAAAGGTGGGTTTTTCTTGACACCGGGGCGTTTTCTTTGTATGATGTATAGGATACATGAAAGGAGGGATACCCCGTGAAAGCACCCCTAGCAGACCGCATCCGCCCCGCATCTCTGGATGACGTGGTGGGTCAGCAGCACATCCTGGGCCAGGGCAAGGCCCTGCGCAACATTATGGAGTCCGGGCGCATCCCGAACCTGATCTTTTACGGACCCTCCGGGGTGGGCAAGACCACCATCGCCCGCATCATCGCCCAGCAGACGGATATGCGCCTGCACAAGCTCAACGGCACCACCGCCTCCACCGCGGATATCAAGGCGGTGGTGGAGGAGCTGGACACCTTTGCGGGGATGAACGGCATTCTCCTGTATCTGGACGAGATTCAGTATTTCAACAAACGGCAGCAGCAGACCCTGCTGGAGTTCATCGAGAACGGCCGCATCACCCTCATTGCGTCTACTACGGAAAACCCCTATTTCTATGTGTACAACGCCATCCTCAGCCGGTCCACTGTGTTTGAATTTAAGCCCGTGGAGCCGGAGGATATCCTCCGGGCGGCGGAGCGCGGATTTGATTTTCTGAGGCAGGAGAAGGCGTGCCGCATCGACGTGGAGGACGGCGTGTGCGCCCACATTGCCAAATCCTGCGGCGGCGACGTGCGCAAGGCGCTCAATGCCGTGGAGCTGTGTGCCCTGGCGGGGGAGACCGACGGGGACGGCAATATCACCGTCACCCTGGATACCGCCACCCAACTGGCCCAGCGCAGCGCCATGCGCTACGACCGGGAGGGGGACGAGCACTACGACATCATCTCCGCCTACCAAAAATCCATGCGGGGCTCCGACCCGGACGCCGCCATCCACTATCTGGCCCGGCTGCTGGAGGCGGGGGATCTGCCCTCGGCCTGCCGCCGGCTGCTGGTGTGCGCCAATGAGGACGTGGGCCTGGCCTATCCTCAGATCATCCCCATTGTCAAGGCGGCGGTGGACACCGCCCTGCAGGTGGGTCTGCCGGAGGCACGCATCCCTCTGGCCAACGCCGTGGTGTTGGTGTGCCAGGCACCTAAGTCCAACGCGGTGTACAACGCCATCAATCAGGCCATGGCGGACGTGCAGGCAGGTAAAAGCGGCGCGGTGCCCCGCCAGCTGCAGAATAAGCACTACGACGGCGATGAGGTGGAGAAAAAAGGGCAGTTCTATCAATATCCCCACGATTTTCCGGATCATTGGGTGCGCCAGCAGTATCTGCCGGACGCCATCAAAAACACCGTCTACTACACCCCCGGTGACAACAAGACCGAGCAGGCCTTCGCCGCCTATTGGAAGGACATTAAGAAATGAGCCGGATCACCGAGCGGCTGTTCTCTCTGGCCGATGAAGGCTACCGTCAATTCCAGATTCCCCTGATTCCCACGGTGGATCGGTCGCGGGTGATTGGCGTCCGCACCCCCATCCTGCGGAAACTGGCCAGGGAGTTGGCCGGCACCGAGGAGGCAGAAGCGTTTCTGCGGGACCTGCCCCATACCTATTATGAGGAGAATAATCTTCACGCCTTTTTGGTGGAGCAGATACGGGATTACGATGCTTGTATTGCGGCTATCGACGCATTTTTACCGTATGTGGATAATTGGTCCACCTGCGATGGATGGTCCCCCAAGGTATTAAAAAAGCATCCCGAGGAATTGCTGAGCAAGATTCGTCAATGGATGGCTTCAGACTTGCCTTATACGGTCCGGTTCGGTATCGGGATGCTGCAGCGTCACTTTTTGGATGACCGCTTTTCAGCGGAGTATCTTGCGTGGGTGGCATCTGTGGAGCGGGAGGAATACTATGTGCGGATGATGGTGGCGTGGTATTTTGCCACGGCGCTGGCCAAGCAATATGAGGCCGCTGTACCGTATCTCGAACAAAAGCGTCTGCCGAAATGGACGCACAACAAAGCTATTCAAAAGGCGTTGGAGAGCTATCGGGTGTCCGCTGAGCACAAAGAACACTTAAAAACATGGAGACGTTGAAAAGACCGCTGTCGGCCGACAGCGGTCTTTTTATGCCTTTCTGAGGGTGAGCTGCCGCAGGTCCTCCCGGGAAAAGCAGCGCAATACGGGCAGCAGCAGGCCGTACAGCAGGGTGAACAGCCCCCCGGCTATGAGGACGTAGGCTATGTCGCTCCGGGCCGGAACGAGGCGGCACAAAAACCCGGCCGCCACCGCCGCCAGACCGGGGCGCACCAGCCAGCGACCCCACTGCATATCCGTGTGGCTCACCGCCAGCAGCCGGCCGGTGCTGAGGGTAGCGGTGAGCAGATTGCTCACCAGCATCACAAACAGAAAACCAACCAGACCGTAGCGGGGCAGCAAAAACCAGATAAGTGCGATGCGCACCCCGGAGTCCGCCACGCTGAACCACAGGGAGTGGACCTGCTGCCCCAGCCCCTTGAGCATGCCGGTGACCACGCTGTCCAGATACATCACCGGGGTCAGCGGCCCCAATATCTGCAGCAGCAGCCCCACCAGGGGGTCGTTGTACAGCAGCGTCCCCAGCCGCTGCCCCAGCACGGTGAACAGACCGCCCACCAGCACCGACCCTAGCAGGGTGACGTGCAGAGCACGCTCCACAAGACGGGTCACCTGCCGGCCCTGCTTCAGGGCGTGGGCGTCGGACAGCTCCGGAATGAGCAGGCTGGACAGGGTCATCAGCAGGGCAGAGGGGAAGAAAATGAGCGGCAAGGCCATCCCCTTTACAGCGCCGAATTGGGCCAGGGACAGGGCGTCCGACCGGGTGTAGAGGGTCAGCCGCGCCGGCACCAGGATGTTCTCCACCGTGCGCAGACCGGTGGAGAGATACCGGCCTGCGGTGAGGGGGACGGCGATGTACAGAAGGGGTTGTAAGAGTTTACATTTTCGGCCGGGGGCGAGATCCTGCGGTATGGGCTGGCGGCGGACGTCCCGCCGATAGGCGCCCAGCAGATACAGGCACGCCACCGTCTCGGAGAGGGCGTCCCCCAGTATGATGATGACGCAGGCCTGCGTGAGGCTGCCGTCCCACAGAGTGCCCAGCATACCCAGGATGCCGCCGATGCGCACCGCCTGCTCCAGGATCTGGGACAGACAGGGCGGCCAGGCCCGCCGCCGTGCCATAAAGTAGCCCTTGATGCAGCTGGATACCCCGATAAAGGGCAGGGCGATGCCGCTGACCGCCACCGCCGGAACGGCGCGGGCATCTCCGATCCAGCCGCCGATAAGGGGCGCGCCTGCCCAAAGGGCCAGCGCCGATACACCGCCCACCAGCAGGCACAGCAGGCTGCTGATACGCATCAGCCGCTCCAGAGCGGCCCGGTCACTTTTGGCCAGGTGCTCGGCGGCCAGCCGGGTCACGGCAGTGACGATGCCGCCGGTGGCAAAGGTGGCTCCCAGCACGTACACCGAAAAGACCAGCTGGTACAGCCCCATTCCCTCGGCACCCACCCGGTTGGAGATAAAGATACGGAACAGGATACCGAAAAGGCGGAGCAGCAGCGAGGAGGCGGTCATCACGGCGGTGTTTCTGAAAAAGGCTTGTTTGTTCACAGTCTGCCTCCGGTGATTTGGGCGTATAGACGCACCACCGCATTCCAGGTTTCTTTATCCGTGTAGCCGGTGACCGGCAGGCCGGAGGTGTTCTGCAGCATGCGGATGGCCTCCTCGGTCTGCCGGGTATAGCCCGGGTCAGTGGTCTGACCCGAGTCAGTGGTCTGGCCGGGGATGTTGTCATAGGCCGCCGCCAGGGTATCCAGCATGATCAGCAGAAAGGCCACCTCGTCCCCCCGGTCCCCGGGCTTGAGCAGGTCGCTGCGCAGTCCGGGGATGGCCAGGGGCGGCTGTGCTGCCCGGCGAACAGCCTCGTAGGCGGTAAAGATGGCCTCCCAGGTCTCCCGGTCCGCCCGACCGGTCTGGGGCAGACCCGCCCCGGCCTGAAACTCCCGGACGCCGGCGGCGGTGTCGGCGCCGTAATAGCCGTCCCGGGGCACGGTGGTGGTGCCGGTGCGGTCCCGCTGGATGGCCCGCAGATAGGTCTGCAGCTCCAGTACGTAGGGGCGCTCATCCACGGTGATGTCGTTGTCCAGAATCGTAGTCACGGTGTCACCTCGTTTTCTTGCATACTCAGTTCGCTGCCGGGGTATTGCCCCATCTGCTGGGCGTTGCCGGTGCGCAGGTCGGAGTAGAGGGTGGCGATGGCGTCCCAGGTGGTGACCCCCACCGTCCCGGTCTGCGGCAGACCAAACTGCCGCTGAAAGGCCTCCACCGCCTGGACGGTCTCCAGCCCGTACACCCCGGTCACCGCCGGTGCCGGGATGGCCGGGTAGACGGTGGATATATACGCCAGATACTCCTGGATGGTGGCCACATCCTGGCCCTGAAACCCGGATTGCAGCACCCGCCCGGGGAACAGCACCACCCCGCCGTCAATGAGCTGGGTGGAGGAGAGGATGCTCTCGTAGGCGTCGTCCATGGCCTGCCAGGTCTGGCGGCCCACAATGCCGTCCACCGGCAGACCGAAGGTCTGCTGAAAGGCCCGCACCGCCGCCTCGGTCTCCTGGTCGAACACGTCGTTGACCGGGATGGTGGGTATGGTGTTATAATAGGTGCTGATGACGTTGAGATAGTATTTGATGACCCGCACCTGGTCCCCGGTGTCACCCAGAGAGAGCAGCTGCTCATACCGGCGGGGCAGCTCGTCGATGCGGATGCCCTCGCTGTCCAGCTCGCTGAGCCGCTTGACGGCGTTAAACAGATAGGTCACCCGGTACCAGGTGGCGTTGCCGATGATGCCGTCCTCGGTCAGCCGGAATACCCGCTGAAAGGCCCGCACCGCCGCCTCGGTATCCACCCCGAAATTGCCGTCGGCGGGATTGATCTTGGGGATGCCCGGATAGTTGGTGGAGATGCGGTTGAGCCGTATCTGCATCTGCTGCACGTCGTTGCCGGAATCCCCCAGACGCAGCGGCCGACCGGGATAGGAGGGCTGGCCGGTGCGCACCGGGGCGTCGGTCACGATGTCGATGTCGTCCCCATAGTAGCGCACCAGGATATCGTAGGGTCCCAGCCCCTGCTCCGCCAGGGGCACCGTGCCCCACTGGGACAGGCCCTCGCAGGTGGAGGTGGTACCGTTGCAGTATTGGGTGAAGTAGGGTTCGACGCTGCCCCGCCGCACCACGTAGGAATTGAAGATCTCGTCCACGATGGCACTGACCGAGTCGTAGATCTCCCGGCCGGGTGTAAAGGATTGGTCAAACTGGGTGTTGTTGGTGATGTCAAAGTCGTATCCCTGGCTGCGGTACCACTCGGTGTAGTAGCGGTTGAGGGCGTAGGAGATCTGGGCGTAGATGTTGGCCCGCAGGGCCGCCTCCGGCCAGGTGGGATAGATCTCGCTGGAGGCCACGTTTTTGATGTAATCGGGAAAATCCACGTATACGTTCTCGGCCGCCGCCGAGGGGGCTCCCAGATGCACCACGAGGGTGCGGGGAATGAAGGGTGTGCCGGTCATAGTCGGCCTCCTTTACAGATTGGTGGGGCCGCCGGACTGGTAGCGGCGGACCGTGTCCGTGTCCTCGCCCGGCAGCAGGGGGTACAGGGGCACCGGCTGGGTGACGTAGTTGTTGCCGTACACCGGTACGTTGGCATATTCGGCGGTGCTGAAGCCCTCCAGGCGGACCTGGATGGTGTAGGGGATATACGGCTGTCCGGTGCCGGGGCGCAGGGTCAGCGCCGGATCCACCGAGGGCAGCGGGATGACCGGGGTCAGCCCGTCCCGATTGGTCTGTACGTTGGCATAGACCGTTTCTCCCTCATCCCGGGGGCGGGTCACCGTAACCCGTGCCCCCGGCAGGGGCTCGGCCCCGCCGCCGGTAAAGACAAACACCCGCAGATACCCCACAAAGGGAGACTCCGGCGGTGTGGACGGACTGTCCGGCTCTGCCGGCGGCGGATCGTCCTGCGGCGGTCGGGGTGGCATAGGCGGCATAGGCGGTCGGGGCGGCATGGGCTCGCCCTGGGGCGGCCGATAGGGCGGCAGTGTGCCCTCCGGGCGAGGCGGTTCCTCCGGCGATATTTCTGTTGGCGGCTGCCCCTGCGACAGCGGCATCGCCGCCCGGTCCCGCTCCGGATCCGGTAGGGGAAACCGTTCCTCCAGCCAGGCTTCGTCCCGTTCCGGGGCCGGGTCGGTCTGCGCCGGCGGCGGTGTAGGGGCAGGGGTGGGGCTCTGCCGTCGGTGCAGGTCCATCAGCTGCCGCCGGTATTCCTCGATGACGGCTGGGTTGGGTGCGGATTTCGGTTGCTGGTCCATCGTGATCCCTCCTGTACGGATTGAAATAACCGGATGTTGCATTCCGGAGAATCGGGGAGAATCTGGGAAGAAAGTGGGCGTTTTCGCTGCCTTTTTCGCCAAAAAACCGATTTTTCTCCGAAAATCTGCGGAAAAACTCCGCATTTTTTGTCTTTTCCGAAAATCCTATTGACATTTGGGGGTAAAAATTCTATATTGTTATCTGTCATCTTATATAAATTAATGATGCATCTGAGCAAGACCGTTTTTTGCATCTGCCAAACAGCGCCGCAGTCGTCCGGAGGTGTTCTTGCAGAACAACTCCTGGAATTCCCTTCGGAAATTCCGTAGAGATCTATCCCGGAACGATTGTGAAAAACCCTTTGCGGAGGGCGTTGCCACAGCGGATGCGTCTGCCGCCGCGGCGGCAGAGTGTATTACCGCAAAGGGGGATGTATTATGAACGAAAAGAAAATCATTGAACTGAAGAACATTGCTGTGTCCTTTGATGGGGAGCCGGTGCTCAAGAACCTCAACCTGAGCATCTCCGATGGCGAGTTCGTGACCCTTCTCGGCCCGTCCGGCTGCGGAAAGACCACGACCCTGCGCATCATCGCCGGCTTCATCACCCCGGACGACGGCGATGTTTTTTTTGAGGGCAAGCGGGTCAACGACCTGCCCGCCTACAAGCGCACGGTCAACACCATATTTCAGCGGTACGCGCTGTTTCCCCATTTGAATGTATATGAGAATGTGGCCTTTGGTATGCGTGTGCAGAAAAAGAGCAACGCCGAGATCAAGGAGACCGTCACCCGCATGCTGGAGCTGGTCAACCTCAAGGGTTTCGAAAAGCGCTCGGTGTCCAAGCTGTCCGGCGGTCAGCAGCAGCGTGTGGCCATCGCCCGCGCCCTGGCCAACAAGCCCCGGGTGCTGCTGCTGGACGAGCCCCTGGCGGCCCTGGACCTGAAGCTGCGCAAGGATATGCAGGCGGAGCTCAAAAACATCCAGAAGAGCCTGGGCATCAGCTTTATCTACGTCACCCACGACCAGGAGGAGGCCCTGTCCATGTCCGACACCGTGGTGGTGATGGACGATGGCGAGATCCAGCAGATCGGCACCCCTCAGGACATCTACAACGAGCCGGAGAACGCCTTTGTGGCGGACTTTATCGGCGAGAGCAACATCCTGGACGGCGTGATGCTGGAGGACTATCTGGTGGAGTTCTTCGGCCGTAAGTTCAAGTGTCTGGACGCCGGCTTTGACAAGAACGAGCCGGTGGACGTGGTCATCCGTCCGGAGGATATCGACATCGTGGAGCCGGCCAAGGGGCACCTGACCGGCACCGTTACCGCCGTCACCTTCAAGGGCGTCCACTACGACACCATCGTGGACTTTAAGGGCTTTAAGTGGCTGATCCAGACCACCGATTATTATGGGGAGGGCTCGGTCATCGGCATCGTGCTCAATCCCGAGGACATTCACATTATGAAAAAGTCGGCCTATTCCGGTATGTTCGGCGATTACAGCTCCTATTCCGAAGAATTTGACGAGCTGGGCGACGCCGAGGCCGCGGCAGAGGCCGAAGAGGAGGCAGAGGGATGAAGAGTCGTGCCGCTGCTACTCCTTTTGGCCTGTGGATGGGCATTTTCACGGTAGTGCCTATGGCGATCGTGCTGTGGTTCGCCTTTACGGACGCCAACGGCACCTTCACCCTGGCAAACATTGCCAGGATCTGGCAATATGCGGGCACCTACGTGGACTCTATCTGGATGGGTGCCGTGGCCACCCTGATCTGCCTGGTGCTGGCCTATCCCGTGGCCCTGAGTATTTCCCGTAAGGCTGAGCACATGCAGCGCACTATGGTAATGATCGTGATGCTGCCTATGTGGATGAATTTTCTGCTGCGCACCTATGCCTGGATGACGCTGCTGGAGGACCAGGGTCTGCTCAACCAATTCCTCCGCTGGATCGGCCTGCCGGCCATGCATCTGATCAATACGGATGCGGCCGTGGTGCTGGGTATGGTGTACAATTTCCTGCCCTTTATGATTCTGCCGCTCTATTCCGTGATGGCCAAGCTGGACAATCGGATCATCGAGGCGGCCCAGGACCTGGGCTCCAACGGCTTCCAGGTGTTCCGCCGGGTCATTCTGCCCCTGAGCGCCCCCGGCATCGTATCCGGTGTGACCATGGTGTTCGTGCCGGCGGTGTCCACCTTTGTCATCTCCAAGCTGCTGGGCGGCAGCAAATATATGATGATCGGCGACGTCATCGAGAGTATGTTTGTGGGGGACGGCTGTGACTACAACGTGGGCGCGGCTCTGTCTCTGGTGCTGATGGTGCTGATGCTGGTTTGCATGTCCCTGATGCGCAAGGTGGATAACGGCGAGGATGAGTTAGGAGGGATGATGGCGTGAAGACACTGTCCCGTATTTACAACGGTCTCATTTTCACCTTTTTGTATGCGCCCATCGTGGTGCTGATCGTCTACTCCTTCAACGACTCCCGCAACCGTGTCAAGTGGGGCGGCTTTACACTGGATTGGTACAAAGAGCTGTTCCAGAACGAGCTGATCATTGAGTCGTTGGTGCTCACCCTGCAGATCGCGGTGCTGGCGTCGGTGATTGCCACCGTCATCGGCACCATGGCGGCGCTGGGTATGTACAGCATGAACGGCCGTCTGCGCAATGTGTTTATGGGTGTCAACAACATCCCCATGGTCAATCCGGAGATCGTCACCGGTATCTCCATGATGCTGATGTTTGTGGCCATCGGCTCGGTGATCCCGGCGCTCAAGCCGGGCTTTCTGGCCCTGCTGCTGGCCCACGTTACCTTCTGCATCCCCTACGTGGTGCTGCAGGTGATGCCAAAGCTGCGCCAGATGAACAAGCACCAGTACGAGGCGGCCCTGGACCTGGGCTGCCGTCCGGTGCCGGCCTTCTTCAAGGTGGTTCTGCCGGAGATCATGCCCGGTGTCATCACCGGTGCGCTGATGGCCTTTACCATGTCCCTGGACGATTTCGTTATCAGCTATTTTAACGGCGGCTCCACCGCCCAGAATCTGTCGGTCACCATTTACTCGATGACCAAAAAGCCCATCACCCCCGAGATCAACGCCCTTTCCACGCTGATGTTCGGCACGGTGCTGCTGCTGCTCATCGTGGTGAATATCCGGCAGGTGCACGATCTCAATAAACAAAAGGAAAGGAGCAAGGCCCGATGAAAAGACTTTCCTTACTGTTGGCGGCCTGCCTCCTGATCTGCCTGCTGGGTGGCTGCGCTTTTTCCAGTGACACGGTGACCCTCAATGTGTTCAACTGGGGCGAGTACATCGACGACGAGATACTGGATGTGAACGCTCTGTTTGAGGAGGAGACCGGTATCCGCATCAACTACAAGACCTACGAGAGCAACGAGTCTATGTATACCCTGCTGGAGAGCGGGGCGGCGGAATACGACGTGGTCATCCCCTCGGACTATATGATCGGTAAGATGATCCAGGAGGGTATGCTGGCCAAGCTGAATTTCGACAACATCCCCAACTATAAATACATCGACGAGGCCTATAAGAATCTGGCCTACGACCCGCAGAATGAGTATTCTGTGCCGTATACCTGGGGCACGGTGGGCATCTTCTATAACAAAAAGTATGTGAATGAGGCCGACCTAGCTCAGGGCTGGGACATCCTGTGGAACGAAAAGTACGAGGGCAAGATCTATATGTTCGACAATGCCCGGGATTCCTTTGCGGTGGCCCTCAAGAAGCTGGGCTACTCGATGAATACCACCGACCCGGCCCATTGGCAGGCGGCCTACGACGCCCTGGCGGAGCAAAAGCCGCTGGTGCAGGGATATTTTATGGACCAGGTGTTCCAGAAGATGACCAACGAGGAGGGCTGGCTGGCGCCCTACTATTCCGGCGACGGCGCCAATATGATCACCGGCGACGACGGCAACGAGAATATCGGCTATTTCGTCCCGGACCAGGGCACCAACCTGTTTGTGGACGCTATGTGCGTGCTGGCCAACACCAAGCACCAGAAGGAAGCGGAGATGTACATCAACTTTATGTGCCGCACCGACGTGGCCACCGCCAATGCGGAGTACATCTGCTATTCCACCCCCCACACCGAGGCTCTGGACCGGCTGGATCCGGAGGTGTCCGGTGATCCTATGTTCTATCCCGGCGAGGACGTGATCGCCAATACCGAGGTGTTCATCACCCTGCCGGACGACACCATCAAGCTGCAAAAGGATCTGTGGATCAAGCTCAAGTGCCTGCGGGATCGCCCCTCCTGGTGGCCGTTCCCTAACTGAATTTGCGTTAATGCGCCGCCGCGGGATCAGCGTGATACTCCTAGCGGAGTATCACGCAACTCTATTCGCCTAACGGCGAGTTGTATTGCTACGCAGTTATATTCGGCATACGCCGAGTGTTATTTGCTTCGCAAGTTGTTGGCGAATAGAATATCACTAAGCCAAATGGGCTTAATATCACTTTCGCGAATGCGAAAATATCACGCTGCCAAGGGCAGTATATAACTTAACAGACAGAAAGAGAGAAGACTCGTTATGATGCGAATCTTCTCTTTTTTGTTATTGGTGGGTTTGGGCTACTGCTCAACTGCGTTTGTGCATGCAAATGTAATACCGGTTCTTAACAAAGTTGTAGGATTTTCCAATTCTCCGCTTGGGACATTGCGCCTTTCCTGTAGCGGCGTTTTTCTGTGTCATAAACCCCGTCCGTCGCTCATAAGTCTGTACAAACGAAGAATGAGCGGAGGAACAGACGATGGAAACTGCCAGCAGCTTATATAGAGATATGGTCGCCCGCACCGGCGGAGATGTTTACCTGGGGGTGGTGGGACCGGTACGCACCGGAAAATCCACCTTTATCAAGCGGTTTATGGACACCCTGGTGATCCCCCATATGGCGGATGCCCAGCGCCGGGAGCGGGCCAATGACGAGCTGCCCCAGTCGGCGGCGGGCCGCACCATTATGACCACCGAGCCCAAGTTCATCCCCGAGCAGGCGGCCCAGATCACTCTGGACGGGGTATCCAACATGCGGGTGCGGCTCATCGACTGCGTGGGGTATATCGTGCCCTCCGCCCTGGGGTATATCGAGGAGGACCAGCCCCGGATGGTAAAGACTCCGTGGTATGAGGAAGAAATTCCCTTTAATATGGCGGCAGAGGAGGGCACCCGCCGGGTGATCACCGACCACTCCACTGTGGGTCTGGTGGTGACCACCGACGGCTCCATCACAGACATTCCCCGGGAGGAATACGCCGCCGCCGAGGAGCGGGTGGTGCGGGAGCTGCAGGCTCTGCAAAAGCCCTTTACGGTGCTGCTCAATGCCGTAGACCCCCACGCCGCCGCCACCCGGCAGCTGGCCGCCGAGCTGGCGGAACAGTACGGGGTGCCGGTGGTGCCGGTCAACTGCCAGACCATGACCGAGCCGGAGATCCGGCAGATGCTGGAGGCGCTCCTGTCCCAGTTCCCGATTCAGCAGGTGGGGCTGGTGCTGCCCCGGTGGCTGATGCGGCTGGAGCGCACCCATCCGGTGCGCAGCGCGGTGTTGGATACGGTCCGGACCGCCTGCACGGACGTGCAGCGGGTGGGCGAGGTGGAGCGGCTGGCCAAGGGCCTGCGCACCTGCCCCTACGTGGAAAGCGCCGCTGTGGACGACATCGACCTGGGGTGCGGTGCTGCCACCGTGACCGTGACGGTGTGCCCGGAGCTCTTTTATCAGATCCTGGGGGAGACCACCGGCCTCTCCATCCCCGATGAGGGGGCGCTGATGGCAGCCATGACCGAAATGGCGGCCGTCTGCAAGAAATACGAAAAGCTCAAGGGGGCTATGGAGCAGGTGGAGGCCACCGGCTACGGCATCGTGATGCCGGATATGGAGGAGATGACCCTGGAGGAGCCGGAGATCATCCGGCAGAGCGGCCGCTACGGGGTGCGGCTGCGGGCGGCGGCGCCCTCTATCCACATGATGAAGGCGCAGATCCACACCGAGGTGACCCCCATCGTGGGCACCGAGCGGCAGAGCGAGGACCTGGTGAATTATCTCCTGGGCCAGTTCGAGGAGGATCCGCTGAAGATATGGGATTCCAATATCTTCGGCACCTCTCTGTACGGCCTGGTCAACGAGGGCCTGCACAACAAGCTGGTACATATGCCGGAGGATGCCCGCCTGAAGCTGAAGGAGACGGTGGAGCGCATCATCAATGAGGGGTGCAACGGCCTGATCTGCATTATCGTATGAGGAATAATCTATGGTGATACACGACCATTCGCAGCAGGAGGCCTGGGCGGCAGCCCGGGCCAGCCGCCAGGAGGAGAAAAAGCAAGAAAAGAAGACCACCCGTGGTCTGTCGGTGGTGGCGGTGCAGAGCATCGCCTGCGTGGTGGTGGTGCTGCTGGCGCTGCTGCTGCGCACCGCCGGCGGCGAAGCCTATGAGCAGCTGCGGGACAGCTTTCGCAAGGGGCTGATGGGCAACGAGCTGCTGGCCACTCTGGCCAGATGGTGGGACGGCGATCCCCTGGAGGATGTGTCCCGGCCACCGGACGCGGATGCGGAGTCGCCGGACGCCGTGGCGGCGGATATCCCCGGCCGTCTGCCGCCGTCGGGGGCGCTGGCGGTGAGCCTGCGGGTCAACCGTCCGGCGGTGCCGCCCCTGGCGGAGGGCACCGTCACCTCCGGCTACGGCTATCGGGAGAATCCCACCGGCGCCGGTGAGCAATTTCACGGTGGCGTGGACATCGCCGCGCCGGCGGGCGCCCCCATCGCCGCTATGTACGGCGGCCGGGTGGCCGCCGTGGGGGAGAGCGCCAGCCTGGGGCGGTACGTCCGTCTGGACCACGGCGCCGGGGTGGAGGTGCTCTACGCCCACTGCGCGGAAATACTGGCTCCGGAGGGGGCTGTGGTACGGGCCGGGGAGCGGGTGGCGCTGGTGGGCTCCACCGGCGATTCCACCGGCCCGCACCTGCACGTCCAGGTGAGCGCCCACGGGGTGGTGTACAATCCGGCGGGTACCGTGTCGCTGGTGCGGTATGTTTGAGACCCGTCTGTTCGGGGTGCGCTGTCGGCTGAGTCTGCTGTTTCCGGCTCTGCTCACCGCTCTGCTTCTGTGGCAGCCGGACGGCCTGGCTGTCAGCTGCGTGCTGGCCTCGGTCATCCACGAGTGCGGCCATCTGCTGGCTATGCTGGCGGTGGGGGTGTCCCCGCAGGATTGCACCCTGGGCGCCTTTGGTATGCGCATCCGGCTGGGCAGCCGGATGCCGGGCTACGGGCAGAACATATTCATCTCTCTGGCGGGGCCGCTGGCCAATGGGCTGGCTGCCGCCGGGCTGTTGGTGCTGGGCAGCGGCCGGACGGCGGCGGTGCACCTGACGCTGGCGGCGCTCAATCTGCTGCCGGCGGCGGCCCTGGATGGGGGAGAGATATTGTGCTGCTGTCTGTGTCTGCTGGGGATGGAGAGCCTGGTATCCCCGGTGCTGGGGCTTACCTCGGCGCTGACTCTGCTGCCTCTGGCGGCGGGCAGTCTGTGGCTGTTTTTGCGGGGCGGCGGCAACGGCACCCTGCTCATCGTCAGCGCCTATTTGGTGCTGCTCCTATTTTTCTCGGACAAAAATGAAAAAACCACTTGACAAGTGGCGGGGGTACTGGTATAATCATCGGGACGAATGAAGCAGAGCGTTGCCCGCTCTCACCCCCGGATCTCGTTCCAAAGGGTTGATATAGACTTGCTCCTGCCGCACGGGTGCGGTGGGTCCTTGTTTGTTGCGGGCAGCTTGGCTGTCCGCTTTTTTGTTGTTTATGACAGGTTTTGTGGAGGTGTTTCCGATAGCCAAAAAAGAGATGCAGATCAATGAGCAGATCCGTGACAATGAGGTTCGTCTGATCGGTGCCGACGGCGCCCAGCTGGGTGTTATGTCCGCCCAGGACGCTCAGAGGATGGCCGATGAGGCCGGCCTGGACCTGGTCAAGATCGCTCCTACCGCCGTTCCGCCGGTGTGCCGCATTATGGACTACGGCAAGTATCGGTTCGAGCAGGCCAAAAAGGAGAAAGAAGCCCGTAAAAACCAACACGTGGTGGATATCAAAGAGGTACGCCTGGGTCTGAATACCGACGTGGGCGACTTCAATACCAAGGTGTCCCAGGCCAAGCGCTTTGTAGAGCACGGTGACAAGGTCAAGGTCAATATCCGCTTCCGCGGCCGCGAGATGGGCCATCCGGAAAAGGGTCTTGAATCCATGAAGCGGTTCGCCGAGGCCTGCGCCGAGTTCGCCGTGGTTGAGAAACCCGCCAAGCTGGAGGGCCGGAATATGCTGATGTTCCTGGCACCCAGACCCGCCAAATAAGCGGACACACAATTTCGTTGCGTACGGGCGTCGCCCGTTTACACAAACCAATTAAGGAGGACAAAAACTATGCCTAAGATTAAAACGCACAGCGGTGCGAAAAAGCGTTTCAAGCTGAGCAAGACCGGCAAGGCGATCCGTGGTCATGCTTACAAGTCTCACATCCTGAACAAAAAGACCACCAAGCGTAAGAGAAACCTGCGCAAGACCGTGGCGGCTGACAAGACCAACCTGGCCACCATCAAGCGCCTGATCCCCTACAAATAATTGATCGCTAGAGACGGAGGTAAAGAAAATGGCTCGTATTAAAGGCGCTATGATGACGCGCAAAAGAAGAAAGAAAGTATTGAAGCTGGCTAAGGGTTACTTCGGTGCCAAGTCCAAGCTGTTTAAGACCGCTAAAGAGGCGGTTATGAAGTCCGGCCAGTATGCTTACATTGGCCGCCGGCAGCGCAAGCGCGATTTCCGCCGCCTGTGGATCGCCCGCATCAATGCCGCTGCTAAGATCAACGGCATGAACTATTCCACCTTTATGAACGGCCTGAAGAAGGCCGGCATCTCCCTGAACCGCAAGATGCTCGCCGAGCTGGCGGTTTCCGATGCGGCTGCCTTCACCGCTCTGACCGAGAAGGCCAAGGCTGCTCTGAAATAAAAAGATAGAATTGCGCCCGGCGTGTTTGCGTCGGGCGCAGTTTTGCTTTTTTGCGTGAGAGGAGAGAGGCAAAATGACCGTCACCAGTAAGGACAATCAGTGGGTCAAGGAGTGGCGTCGGCTCAACGATTCCGCCAAATATCGGCGGGAGAGCGGCCTGTTCGCCATCGAGGGCGCCCGCCTGTGCGGCGACGCGCTGCGCAGCGGCGTCTCGCTGCAGGCGGTGCTGTATACCGCCGCCGCCCGGTCCACCTATGCCGGGGTGGTGGAGCCGCTTTTGGCGGCTGCCGGCACGGCGGTGGAGATCGGCCCGGACCTGGCCCGCCATATGGGGGACACAACCAACCCCCAGGGTGTTTTTTGTATTGCAAAAGCACTTGACAATTCGCTTATAATAGATAAAATAAATATAATAGGGAAATATAGTGCGCTGGAGGACATTCAGGACCCCGGCAACCTGGGCACCATCATCCGCACCGCGGAGGCCCTGGGCCTGGACGGTGTGCTGTTGTCCGACGGCTGCTGCGACGTATACAACCCCAAGGTGCTGCGGGGCAGTATGGGCGGCGTGTTCCGCCTGCCGCTGCTGCGGGCCGGGGATATGGCAGCCACGGTGGCGGCCCTGCAGCAACAGGGGCTGACCGCCTATGCCTGCGTGGTGGATGGGGACGCGACCCCCATCACCCGGGCCGGTATGGGCGCGGGGGCGGTGGCGGTCATCGGCAACGAGGGCAACGGCCTGCGGCCCGAGACGGTGGCGGCCTGCGCCAAGCGGGTCACCATCCCCATGGACGGCCGTGCCGAGTCGCTCAACGCATCTATGGCGGCGGGCATCATCCTGTGGGAGATGACCCGGTCGCGCTAACCCAAACCATCGAAAGGGAGGACGGGTATGGACAGTCGCTTGTACTGGATCTGGTTGCAGCAGGCGCTGCCTCTGGGCAGCGGTGCCGTCAACGATCTGCTGGATGCCTTTGGTCATGCCCGTACCGTTTACGAGGCCTCTCCGGCGGAGCTGAGCGCCGCCGGTATGTCTGCCGACCTGTGCCGTCGCCTGTCGGATAAATCCCTGGATACCGCCCACCGCATCCTGGACCGGGTGCTGGAGTTGGGCGACTGGGTGCTGACCCCGGAGGATGCGCTGTATCCGCTGTCCCTGCGGCATATGACCGGCTGTCCCGCCGCTCTGTATGCCCGGGGCGTTATGCCGGACCTGGACAGCACCCCGGCTCTGGCGGTGGTGGGCACCCGACGGGTGTCCCGGGACGGCTGGCGCGAGGCCCACGCTCTGGCGGCGGGACTGGCCGCCGGCGGCGCTGTGGTGGTCAGCGGCGGTGCGGTTGGCGTAGATGCCGCCGCCCATACCGGCGCTCTGGATGCCGGTGGCACCACCTTGGTGGTGATGGCCTGCCCCCTCAATGAGAACTATCCGGCGGACAATGCCGCCCTGCGCCGGCGGGTGCTGGACAGCGGCGGACTGCTGCTTAGCGAATATCCGCCGGATGAACCTTATAAGTGTGAGTTTCCGGTGCGCAACCGGTTGATGGTGGGGCTGTGCCAGGCGGTGTGCCTGGCGGAGACCCCCACCCGCAGCGGTGCCCGCATCACCGCCCGTCTGGCCCGGGAGCACAACCGCGGCGTGTTTGCGCTGCCGGGTGCGCTGGCAGGGCACCATTACGACGGCGCCCATAAGGAGATACAGAGCGGAGCCGCCCTGGTCATCCGTGCCACGGACATTCTCCGTGAATACGATACGATGTTCCCCGATATGCTGGACTTGGAGGCCGCCGAAACCACCCAAAAGCGTATGGAGCAGGGGGATGCGGCGCCGCCTGCCAAGCAAAAGCCCGCCCTCAAACAGCGCCGGGCACCTAAAACAGAAAAACAACCGGCCCCGGCACCGCATCCGATGCCGACGGTGCCCGTGTCGTGTCCGCCACAGGCTTCTGCGGCGGCACAGGGGGTGTACGCTGTTCTGACGGCCCAGCCGCAGCCGGTGGACCTGCTGGCCCAGGCGGCGGCTATGCCGATACCCGCCCTGCTGGCCGCCCTTACCGAGTTGGAGATGTTCGGCTGCGCCGAAAACAGCGCCGGTCAACAATATAAACTGCGTTTACAACAGGATTCCTGATGGGATAGAAAGGATGTTCCTATGGCAAAACTGGTGATTATGGAGTCGCCTGCAAAGGCAAAGACCGTAAAGAAATATCTGGGCAGCGACTACGAGGTGGTCGCTTCTATGGGTCATATCCGCGACCTGCCCAAGACGCTGCTGGGCGTGGACGTGGAGCGTGGCTTCCGGCCCCATTACGTGGATATCCCCGGAAAGACGGCGCTCATCCGTCAGCTCAAGACCATGGCGGAGTCCAGCGACAGCATCTATCTGGCCACCGACCCGGACCGGGAGGGCGAGGCCATTGCCTGGCACCTGGCCCAGGTATTGGGTGTGTCCGAGGACAGAGCCCGCCGGGTGACCTTCAATGAGATCACCCGCACCGGTGTCACCACCGGCATGGCTAACCCCCGCACCCTGGACCTCAACCTGGTCAATGCCCAGCAGGCCCGCCGCGTCCTGGATCGCATCGTGGGCTACAAGCTCAGCCCCTTCCTGTGGAAAAAGGTGCGCAAGGGCCTTTCTGCGGGCCGTGTGCAGTCTGCCACCGTCAGCCTGGTGGTGGACCGGGAGGAGGAGATCCGCGCCTTTGTCAGCGAGGAGTACTGGACCCTGGACGCCAATCTGTCGGTGACGGAAAAGGGCCGCACCTTCCCGGCCAAGTTCTTTGGCAATGAAAAGGGCAAGATCAAAATCTCTACCGAGGCAGAGGCCAACGCCATTCTGGAAGAACTGAAAAACGCCGCTTACGTGGCCGAATCGGTCAAGACCGGCACCCGCCGTGTGGCACCGGCTCCGCCCTTTACCACCTCCACCATGCAGCAGGAGGCCAACCGCAAGCTGAATTTCTCCTCTCGCCGCACCATGAAGGCGGCTCAGGAACTGTACGAGGGCGTGGAGATCGCCGATATCGGTGCCACCGGTCTGATCACCTATATGCGTACCGACTCACTGCGCATCTCCGACGAGGCCCGCAAGGCCGGTAACGAATACATCCGCTCCGCCTTCGGCAGCAACTATCTGCCCCCCAAGGCCCGGGTATTCAAGCAAAAGAGCAACGCCCAGGACGCCCACGAGGCCATTCGTCCCTCGGTACCGTCCCTGACACCGGCCCAGGTCAAGGATTCTTTGACCCCGGATCAGTATAAGCTGTATAAGCTCATCTGGGAGCGGTTTATGGCCAGCCTGATGGCGGACCAGATCCAGAACACCTGCCAGGTGGACATCGCCGCCGGCGTGTACGTGTTCAAGGCCTCCGGCTATACGGTTCAGTTTGACGGCCACACCGCTCTGTATGTAGAGGGCAAGGACGAAAAGGACGACGAGAACAAGCCCCTGCCGGTGATCAAGGAGGGGGACACCCTGTTCTGCCGCAGCATTGGGGGCAACCAGCACTTTACCCAGCCCCCGGCCCGCTATACGGAGGCTACGCTCATCAAGGCTATGGAGGAGAACGGCATCGGCCGTCCCTCCACCTACGCCCCCACCGTCAGCACGGTGCTCAACCGGGAGTACGTGGAGCGGGAGGGCAAGTCTCTCAAGCCCACCTCACTGGGTGAGGTCATCACCCGGCTGATGAAGGACCAGTTCCCCGAGATCGTGGACCTGGAGTTCACCGCCCATATGGAAAAGCAGTTGGACGGCGTAGAAAACGGCAAAGCAGACTGGGTCAAGATCCTGGATGAATTCTACGGCGGCTTCAAGATCGCTCTGCAAAAGGCAGAGGAGAACCTGGAAAAGGTGCGGGTGCCGGAGGTGGAGAGCAGCGAGGTGTGCGAGCTCTGCGGACGGAAGATGGTGGTCAAGACCGGCCGCTACGGCAAGTTCCTGGCCTGCCCCGGCTATCCCGGCTGTCGGAATACCCGCCGCATCGTAGAGTCCACCGACGGTGTGTGCCCCCAGTGCGGCGGCGCCATCGTGGCCAAAAAGTCCCGGGGCGGCCGCAAATTCTTCGGCTGCGCCAACTATCCCAAGTGTGATTTTGCCACCTGGAACGAGCCCAGTAAAGAGCTCTGTCCCCGGTGCGGCAAGACTCTGTTCCGCAAAAAGGGTAAGAACGCAGAGCTCATCTGCCTGACCCCCGGCTGCGGCGATAATAAGTAAGACGTTTTCGAGAAAGGAGCAAGCCTATGACGGTTACGGTGATCGGTGCCGGTCTGGCCGGCTGCGAGGCCGCCTGGGCGGTGGCGCAGCAGGGCGTCCCGGTCACGCTGTGGGAGATGAAGCCGGAAAAGTACACCCCGGCCCACCGCAGCAGCGGATTTGCCGAGCTGGTCTGCTCCAATTCTCTCAAGGCCCGGCGGGTGGAGAGCGCCGCCGGCCTGCTCAAGGAGGAGATGCGCCGCCTGGGCAGCCTGTGCGTGCCCATCGCCTACGATTGCGCGGTGCCTGCGGGCGGCGCGCTGGCGGTGGATAGAGAAAAGTTCTCCGCCGAGGTGACTAAGCGTATCACGGAGCATCCGCTGATCACGGTCCGCCGGGGCGAGGTCACGGAGATCCCCACCGAGGGAGTCGCCGTCATCGCCACCGGCCCGCTGACCAGCGATAGCCTGGCGGATGCCATCGCCGGGCTGTGCGGCGGCGGATTGCATTTTTACGATGCGGCGGCGCCCATCGTCACCGCCGACAGCGTGGATATGAACAGCGCCTTCCGGGCCTCCCGCTACGACCGGGAGGAGAGCGGGGAGGGGGATTACATCAACTGCCCGCTCAACAAAGAGGAGTACGAGGCCTTTCACCAGGCCCTCATCACCGCCGAGAGCGCTCCTCTGCACGAATTTGACACGCTGACCGTGTACGAGGGCTGTATGCCCATCGAGGTACTGGCCAAGCGGGGCAGCGACTCCATCCGTTTCGGCCCTATGAAGCCGGTGGGCCTGCGGGACCCGCACACCGGTCACCGCCCCTGGGCGGTGGTGCAACTGCGGGCGGAGAACGCCGCCGGCACGCTGTACAATCTGGTGGGATTTCAGACCAATCTCAAATTTCCGGAGCAGAAGCGGGTGTTCGGTATGATCCCGGCGCTCAAAAACGCCGAGTTTATGCGCTACGGCGTGATGCACCGCAACACCTTTCTCAACGCCCCGCAACTGCTGGACGCCGCCTTCCGGCTCAAGAGCCGGCCCACCCTGCTGTTCGCCGGACAGGTGACCGGCGTAGAGGGGTATATGGAGTCGGCCGCCTCCGGTATACTGGCGGGTCTGAATGCGGTGCGTATGGTCAAGGGCCGGGAGCCCCTGGTGCTGCCCCGGGATACCATGCTGGGTGCGCTGTCCGCCCATGTCAGCGATCCCAATGCCGATTATCAGCCCATGGGGGCGAATTTCGGCATCCTGCCGGGGTTGGAGACCCACATCCGGGATAAAAAACAACGGTATGCGGCGCTGGCACAGCGTGCGCTGGACAGCCTGAACACAGTGATCGAGGAAATGCCGGAGACCCTGCCGGCAACAGAAAGCGAGGACGAATAAATGAAGATCATCGTAGATGCCTTCGGTGGCGACAATGCCCCTCTGGAGATATTGAAAGGTGCGGCGGAGGCTGTGGCCGCCTACGGTCACGATATTATCCTGACCGGTGACGAGGCTGTATTGCGTCAGGTGGCGCAGGAAAACGGCATTTCCCTTGACAAAATGGAGATCGTCCACGCCCCCGATGTGATGCCGATGGAGGACCATCCCAAGAGCATTCTGCGGGAGCACAAGGACTGCTCCATGGCGGTGGCTCTGCGCCTGCTGGCCGAGGGTCGGGGCGACGCGGCGGTCAGCGCCGGCAGCACCGGCGCCCTGCTGATGGGTGGCACCTTTATCGTCAAGCGGATCAAGGGTGTGTCCCGTCCGGCTCTGGCGCCGATTATGCCCTCTGACGATCAGCCGGTTATGCTCATTGACAGTGGGGCCAATGCGGACTGCCGTCCCGAGATGCTGGTGCAGTTTGCCCACATGGGTCACATCTATATGTCCCATATGTTCCCCCGTGAGGGCGGTCCCCGGGTGGGTCTGCTGAACGTGGGCACCGAGGATACCAAGGGCGGCGAGCTGCAGCTGGCCACCTTCCCGCTGCTCAAGGAGAGCGGCCTCAACTTCATCGGCAACGTGGAGGCCCGGGACGTGCCCGCCGGCGTGGTGGACGTGGTGGTGGCGGACGGCTTTTCCGGCAACGTGCTGCTCAAGACCATAGAGGGTACGGTGGATATGCTGATGAAGAACCTCAAGATCTCCTTTATGTCCTCTCTGCGCACCAAGATCGGCGCCGCCCTGGTGATGCCCGGTCTGCGCCAGCTGAAGAAAAAATTGTCCACCTCGGAATACGGCGGCGCCGTATTGCTGGGCGTTAACAAGCCGGTCATCAAGGCCCACGGCAACTCCAAGGCTAAGGGCATTTGCAGCGCCATCCGTGTGGCGGCGGAGTTTGCAGCCAGCGGCGCCGTGCAGCAGATCGAGGAGACCCTGGGCAAAAAGAAAGAGGAGCCGGCGGAATGAGAGTGTTGGATGTGCTGACCGCCCTGTTCTGTGAAAAGTACGCCTGTGACCCGGAGTGTGTGGAGATGGCCGCCACTCTGGACGAGTTGAATATCGCCCCCCACGAGCGGGAGGATATGGCGGTGTTCCTGGGCGAACTGTACGGCGTCGATATCGACGACACCACCCTGGACGGCTTTGAGACCGTCGAGGACGTGGTGGGGTACGTAGAGGATCATTTGTGTGAAAGGGAGTGAGTGCTGTGGCCAGAGATCTGACCCCATTGATGCACGAGATCGGGTACATATTCAAAAACGTTTCTCTGCTGGAAAAGGCGCTGACCCATTCCTCCTTTTCCAACGAGGGGCACAACGGCCCTGAGTGTTACGAGCGCCTGGAGTTTTTGGGCGACTCGGTGCTGGGTTTTATTACGGCTCGGTATTTGTATGAAAAGGATCGCGGCCCCGAGGGTGAATTGACCAAGCTGCGGGCGGCGGTGGTGTGCGAAAAGGCCCTGTGCTCCTATTCCAAGCAGTTGGGCCTGGGGCAGTATATGCGCCTGGGCCGGGGCGAGCAGCACAGCGGCGGCGCCCAGCGCCCCTCCATCCTGGCGGATATGTACGAGGCGGTGCTGGCCGCCATCTATCTGGACGGCGGTATGGAGCCGGCCGAGCAGTTCGTGCTGCGCTTTATCATCCCGGAGGCGGAGACCCAGCGCCGCCGCCAGTTCAAAGACTATAAGACCGCCTTACAGGAGATCGTCCAACAGAATCCCGGCGAACGGTTGGAGTATGTCCTGTCAGGCGCGTCCGGCCCCGACCACAACAAGACCTTTGTTTCTGAGGTGCATCTCAATTCAAACGTCATCGGCGTGGGACGCGGCCGCAGCAAAAAAGAGTCCGAGCAGCAGGCTGCCCGGGAGGCGCTCAAGTTGATGGGATACGAATGATCCCTTTTGTAAATTCCCAAAGGAGGAAAACGCTTTGGTTCTGAAAGCATTGGAATTACACGGATTCAAATCCTTTCCCGATAAGACCGTGCTGACCTTCAGCGACGGTATGACCGCCGTTGTCGGCCCCAACGGCAGTGGTAAGTCCAACATCAGCGACGCTATTAAGTGGGTGCTGGGCGAGCAGTCCAGCAAATCCCTGCGCGGCTCCAAGATGGAGGACGTGATCTTCAACGGTACCGCCCAGCGGCGGCCCATGGGCTACGCAGAGGTGTCGCTGGTCATCGATAACACCACCCGGATGCTGGAGATGGACGCGGACGAGGTGCGGGTCACCCGCCGCTGCTACCGCTCCGGCGGCAGCGAATACCAGCTCAACGGCGCCACCGTGCGCCTTGAGGACATCCGTATGCTGTTTATGAATACGGGTCTGGGCCGGGACGGCTACTCCATCATCGGCCAGGGCCGTATTGACGAGATCGTCACCTCCCGGGCCAACAACCGCCGGGAGATCTTCGACGAGGCCGCCGGTATTGCCAAATACCGCTACAAAAAGGACAAGGCGGAGAACAGCCTGCGCAAGACCCAGGACAACCTGGACCGCCTCCACGACATCCTACAGGAGCTGGAGGACCGGGTAGGTCCTTTGGAGATCCAGGCCAACAAGGCGAAAAAGTTCCTGGAGCTGGCCGGGGAGAAGAAGGAGCTGGAGATCGGTCTGTGGCTGCGTACCATGAACGATTCCCGGGGCATTCTCCGGGACCTGGATGCCAAGCTGGAAAATGCCCGGATCCAGTACGAGGCCACCGGCAGCTCCATTGACGAGTTTGCCGAAGAGGTGGAGCGCATCGCCATCGCCGCCCAACAGCTGGAGATCCAGATGGACGAGGTGCGCCGTGCCGCCGCGGCTCTGGAGGAGCAGGCGGCGGTGTGCGACAGCCAGGTGGCGGTGCTGCGCAACGACATATTCCACAACAACGAGAACATCCAGCGCGTAGAGGGTGAGATCGCCGCCGCCGATGAGGGGAATCTCCACATCGACGAGGAGATCGCCCACCGCTTTGAGGATATTACGGCCCGCAAGCAGGCCATTGCCCAGGCGGAGCAGCAGCGGCTGGCCCTGACCGAGGAGATGGAGGCGCTGGCCCGCAGCAGCGACGAGGCATCCGATCGCATCGAGGAGCTGTCCGGCGAGGCGTCCCGCCTGGCTCTGCAGCTGTCCGAGGTGCGGGTCACCGGCGTCACCAGTGAGTCTTCTCTGCGGGAGATCACTCTGCGGCTGTCCCAGCTGACCGCCGCCGCCGCCCTGCGCACCCAGCAGGCCGAGGCCGCCGCCGCCGAACTCAGGGACAGCGAGGACGCGCTGAAGGCCTGTGCCGATAAGGTGGAGAGTCTGCAGAACACTCTTTCCGGCTACGAGTACCGCTATCAGAACCGTTCCGCCAAGCTGACCTCCGCCAAGGAGGCGCTGGACAAGCTCTCTCTGGACGTAGAGGAGAAGCAGCGCCGGGTGCGGATGCTGGAGGAGATGGAGCGCAATCTGGAGGGCTTCCAGAGCTCGGTCCGCGCCGTTATTAAGCAGGCGGAGCGGGGAGCGCTGCAGGGCATTCTCGGCCCGGTGTCCCGGCTCATCCAGGCGGACGCCTCCTGCGCCCTGGCCATCGAGACCGCCCTGGGCAACGCCGCCCAGAATCTCATCTGCGAGCGGGAGGAGGATGCCAAAAAAGGCATCCGGTATCTGAACGAAACCAAGGGTGGCCGCGCCACCTTCTTACCCATCACCTCCGTAAAGGGGAACGTGCTGTCCTCCGTCCCGGAGGACGACCCCGGCTTTGTGGGCCTGGCCAGCGACCTGGTCACCTATGAGCCCAAGTACGACGGCATCGCCAAGTACCTGCTGGGCCGCACGGTGGTGGCGGAGGATATGGACTACGCCGTATCCATGGCCCGCCGCCACGGCTATAAGTTCCGCATCGTCACCCTGGACGGCCAGGTCATCAACGCCGGCGGCTCCCTGACCGGCGGCTCCACCGTCAAGGGGGCGGGCCTTATGTCCCGCCGCACCGAGATCGACCGGCTGCGCCAGGTGGCCACCGATAAGATGAAGGAGCTGGAGACCGCCCGGGAGGAATATCGCCGGCTGCAGCAGGATACCGCCGCCGTAGAGGCACAGGTGACCGGCGCCCGGGGCGAATTGACCACCGCCCAGGAGGATAAGATCCGTCTGGAGGGTGAGACCCGCCGCCTGCAGGAGCAGGCCGACCAGAATAAGCAGGCCGCCAAAGAGGCCGCCGACGAGATCGTCGCCCTCAACGAGCGTGCCGCCGGCTGTCAGAAGGCCATGGACGCCGCCGCCGCCGAGGTGGAGCGGCTCACCGCCCAGCAGCAGGATATCGAGAGCCGCCTGAGCGAGCTGACCGGCGGCCGCCAGCAGCTGTCGGTGCAGCGGGAGCAGCTGTCCGAGCGCATCGCCGAGCAGAAGCTGGCTGTGCTGGGCTACGAAAAAGAGGTGGAGGGCCTGCACGCCGCTATCGCGGACCTGAAGGCCCGCCAGGTGGACTCTGCCGGCCACAAGTCTCTGCTGCAGCAGCAGATCGCCGCCCTGCAAAAGAGCAACGAGGACATCGAGGTGCGCATCGCCGCCCAAGAGACGGAGGCCCGTCAGCTGCGTGAGCAGTCCGCCGCCTCCGCCGGCGAGATCGAGCGGCTGGTGCAGCGGCGTGCCGAGGGCGAGGCCCGGCAGACCCAGTTGCGCCTGCTCTCCCGGGAGAAGAACGAGGAGCGGGAGCGGATGGGCCAGGAGGTGGTCCGTTTGGAGGAAAAGACCAACGGCATCCGCCAGCAGGTGGACGACCTGTCCCGCCGTCTGTACGAGGAATACGAGCTGACCCGCATGGAGGCGGAGGCTGTAGCCAAGCCCATTGAGGATCCCGCCGCCGCCAACCGCCGGGTGGTGGAGCTGCGCAACAAGATCCGCGCCCTGGGCAGCGTCAACGTGGAGGCCATCGAGGAATTCAAAGAGGTCAACGAGCGCTACCAGTTCCTCAAGGTGCAGATCACCGACGTGGAGAACACCAAGGAGCAGCTGCTCAAGCAGATCAACGAGCTCACCGTCCAGATGCGTGAGGTGTTCATCGAGCGCTTCAAGCAGATCAACTACCAGTACGGCATCGTGTTTGCGGAGCTGTTCGGTGGCGGTAAGGGCGAATTGCGCCTGAGCGACCCGGACGACATTCTCGGCTCCGGTATCGATATGTTCATTCAGCCCCCCGGAAAGGTGATCCTCAACCTGGAGGCCCTGTCCGGCGGCGAAAAAGCGCTGGCCGCCACGGCTCTGCTGTTCGCCATCCTCAAGGTCACGCCCTCGCCCTTCTGCGTGCTGGACGAGGTGGAGGCCGCCCTGGACGACGTGAACGTGGACCGGTATGCCGCCTATCTGCGGCGTATGTGCGACCGCATCCAGTTTATCGCCATCACCCACCGTCGCGGCACGATGGAGGAGGCGGACACCCTGTACGGCGTCACCATGCAGGAGCGCGGCGTTTCTAAATTGTTGGAGCTGCGGGCCAGCGAGGTGGAGCAGAAGCTGGGTCTTAAGCTGGGCGAAGAGAAAAAATAAGGAGGCAGACTATGGGCCTTTTCGGAAAAATCGGTCAGGGACTCAAGAAAACCCGTGATTCCCTGATGAATTCGGTGTCCTCGGTGCTGCGGGGCTTTACCCGCATCGACGACGACCTGTTTGAAGAGCTGGAGGAGATCCTGGTGATGGGGGACGTGGGCGCCAATACGGCGGCCCGCATCTGCGCCGACCTGCGTGAGGAGGTCAAGAGCCAGGGCATCACCGACCCGCTGAAGATCCGCTCGCTTATGCGGCGCATCGTATCCCGTATGCTGGAGGGCGGCCAGGAGATGGCCCTGACCACCAAGCCGTCGGTGATCCTGGTCATCGGCGTCAACGGCGTGGGCAAGACCACCACCATCGGCAAGATGGCGGCCAATCTCAAGGCTCAGGGCAAAAAAGTGATCCTGGGTGCGGCGGATACCTTCCGTGCTGCCGCCATCGAGCAGCTGGAGATCTGGGCGGATCGGGCCGGCGTGGATATCGTCAAGCACGCCCAGGGCGCCGACCCGGCGGCGGTGGTGTTCGATACCGTCTCCGCCGCCAAGGCCCGGGGCGCGGACGTGGTCATCTGCGATACCGCCGGCCGCCTGCACAACAAGAAAAATCTGATGGAGGAGCTGGCCAAGATCGGCCGTGTCATCGACCGGGAGCTGCCGGACGCCGACAAGGAGATATTACTGGTGGTGGATGCCACCACCGGCCAGAACGCCGTCAACCAGGCCCGTGAGTTTAAGGCGGCCGCCGGCATCACCGGCATCGTGCTGACCAAGCTGGACGGCACCGCCCGGGGCGGTGTGGTGCTGGCGATCCGGGAGGATCTGCAGGTACCGGTCAAGTTCGTGGGCGTGGGCGAGGGCATCGACGACCTGCAGCCCTTTGACCCGGTGCAGTTTGCTGCCGGACTGTTTGATGAGGAGGAGAGCGTATGAAATACGTCATCGCGACCCATAATGCTCATAAGCTGATCGAATTGCAGCGCATCCTGGAGCCTCTGGGCATCCAGGCAGTCACCGACCGGGACCTGGGTCTGGAGCTGCCCGAGGTGGAGGAGACCGGCACCACCTTTGCGGAGAACGCCTATCTCAAGGCCGCCTCCGCCTGTGAATGTACCGGCCTGCCGGCCATCGCGGACGACTCCGGTCTGGTGGTGGACGCCCTGGACGGCCGTCCCGGCGTGTACTCCGCCCGCTACGGCGGCGAGGAGGCCACCGACGACGACCGCAACGTGCTGCTGCTGGGCGAGATGAAGGACGTGCCCCCGGGCCAGCGCTCGGCGCGGTTTATCTCCGCCGTGTGCTGCGTGTTCCCCAATGGGGACGTGCTGCGGGCGGAGGGTGCCTTTGAGGGCGAGATCGCCTATGCCCCCGCCGGCGAAAACGGCTTCGGCTACGACCCCATCTTTTTGGTGGGCGACCGCACCTCGGCAGAGATGTCCCCGGCCGAAAAGGACGCGGTCAGCCACCGTGGCAAGGCGCTCACGGTGTTTTCCAAGGATTTAGAGGCCTATCTGGCTAAGAATAAATGAGGTAATACTATGACCAGTAAACAACGCGCGTATTTACGCGGACTCGCCAACACCATGGAGCCCATCCTCCACGCCGGCAAGGGCGGCATTTCCGACGCCCTCATCAAGCAGGCGGACGATGCGCTGACCGCCCGTGAGCTGATCAAGGGCAAGGTGCTGGAGACGGCACCCGGCACCGCCCGTGAGCTGGCGGAGGAGATCGCTGCGGCGGTCAACGCCCAGGTGGTGCAGGTGGTGGGACGCACCTTTGTGCTGTTCCGCCAGAACGAAAAGGATTCCCAGATCCGTCTGCCCCGGGCATAAGCCGGGCGCGATCGGACAGAGAGGAGGGGTGTTATGAAGAAAATGGGCCTGTTCGGCGGCACCTATGACCCCATTCACCAGGGGCACGTATCGCTGGCCTTGGGGTTGGCCGAGGCGCTGTCGTTGGACGGCGTTGTGCTGATGCCCACCTTTGTACCCCCCCATAAGATCAAAGAGAGCATGGCCCCGGCCGAGCACCGCCTGGCTATGTGCCGGCTGGTGGCTGCACAGCACCCGGTGCTGCAGGTCTCCGACCTGGAGCTTGCCCGGGAGGGTGCCAGCTTCACCGTGGATACGCTGGAGGCGCTGTGCCGGACCCACCCGGATACGGAGTGGTATCTCATCACCGGTGCGGATATGTTCACCACCCTGCGGACCTGGCATCGCTTTGAGGATATTGCCCGGATGGCGGTGCTGTGCACCGTGCCCCGGGCAGGCACGGACACGGCCCGGCTGCAGGCCTACGCCGCCGCGCTGGAGGCGGAGGGCTGCCGGTGCTACGTGCACCCGTGCCCGGTGGAGGATATTTCCTCCACAGAGGTGCGCCGCCGTGCGGCGGCAGGGGAGAGCCTGGCCGGGCTGGTACCGCCCGGGGTGGAGGAATATATCCGCCGCCACGGCCTGTACCGGGACGGTGCGGCGGACACCCGCACCCGGGACCAGCAGTTTATTGAGATCATCCGCTCCCGTTTGGGGGATTACCGCTTTCGCCATTCTCTGTGTGTGGCGCAGGAGGCCCGGCGGCTGGCCCGGCTCCACGGCGCCGACCCGGACAAGGCGTATACGGCGGGCATCCTCCACGATATCATGAAGGATACCGACCCAAATGCACAGTTGCAAATTCTGGAGGACTTTGGTATACTGTTGGACGGACTGGAGCGGCAGAGTCCCACCCTGTGGCACGCCCGCTCCGGCGAGGCGTTTTTGCGCCACATACTGTGTATCGGGGACGAGGACGTCCTGCGGGCGGTGCGGTATCACACCACCGGCCGCGCCGGAATGACCCTGCTGGAGCAGGTGCTGTTTGTGGCGGATTTCACCTCTGCGGACCGGGACTATCCCGACGTGGACGTGATGCGCCGTCTGGCGGACGAGTCCCTGACCGCCGCCATCAAATACGGGATCGACTACACCATCCGCGACCTGCTTGATCGGGATCGGGCGGTGCATCCCGATACTGTGGCTGCATACAATGAGATCGTATTGTCTGAAGCGAATGGAGGGCAAGCGAATGAGTCAAAATAATGGACAAAAGCAGGTGAGCCTGGCCGGCGCCGCCGGCAATGCAAAACCGAAAAGAAAGAGAAAAAGCCCCTGGAAGGCCATCGGCATGGTGACGCTTCTGGTGGTGCTGTTGGCGGTGGGCGTGCTGGCCTATCAGCTGTTCGGCGGCCTGGACGGCCCGTCCCTGTCCGCCCAGGAGATGGTGGAATACACCGTCACCCCGGATGGGATAAGCGACAGCGTATCCTATTTCGCCCTGGGTGTAACCGGCGAAAAGCCCACCGACTGTCTGGATATGGTGGCTGTGATGTGCTATAACCGCAAGAGCGGATCCATCTCGGTGCTGCAGGTGCCGGTATCCACCTATATCGGCAAGGACACCGGCTTTGCGGTCAACACCGTGGGCCACGTGTGGGGCAGCCCCCAGCCGGAGGTGTTCTGCTCCTCCTGCCGTGTGCGCGTCACCGCCGGCGAGGTGGAGGACAACAAGCACACCGTCTGCGGTGCCAAGCTGGAGAACCGTACCGGCTCCGCCTATGGCGACCTGATCCGGGTGTTCAACGACCAGTACGGTCTGCCCATCGACAACTTCCTGGTGATCCCCCGGGCCGGCCTGGCTCAGCTGGTGGACGCCCTGGGCGGCCTGGATATCAATCTGACCGCCAAGACCACCCTGGCCGGTAAATCCTATGCCGCCGGTGTGCAGACCCTGTCCGGCGCCGAGGCGGTGGCCTACGTGACCACCCACGGCTATAAGAATACTCCGGCCTCGGACCGGGAGCGGATGCTCCGCCAGCGGGAATTCTTTGCGGCCCTGCTGCAGCGCCTGTCCGCCCACAGCCTGGAGGATCTCTACCATATAGATAAGCAGTCCGGTGCCACCCGAGGGATCGTAGGAATCCTGATGAATGGGCAGAATCCCATCCGGTTCAACGCCACCTCCTTTGGCAAGGCGCGCCTGCTCAACGTCTCGGACACCGCCTCCAACCGCCTGAAGCTGTCGGATGCCATGGCCCGGTTCTTTGTGCAGATCAGCCGCGTCCCGCTGGACAAGGTCACCTTCAGCATCCTGCCCGGTGAGGCGGTCAAGTCCGGCACCGCCACCGTCTATTCGGTGAATAAGGCCAAGACCATCGAGCTGCTGAATGCCCAGATGAATCCCTACGGCCTGACCCTGGACGACACCACCGTCGCCGTCCCGCAGCTGAAGGATAAGCCGGCGGACTCGGATGCCTCCACCGCCACCCTGGATACGGTGGCCCAGCCCCAGTCCGGCACGGTGACCACCACCACCAAAGCGACCACCACGACCACAACCCTGGCAGAAACGGAGTAATGATATGACAATAGATGAGATCTGGCAGCGTGCCGTCTACACCCTGGACCAGCACAAGGCGGAGGATATCCGGGTGCTGGGTGTGTCCGGTATCACCTCCATCGCAGACTATTTTCTGCTGGCCAGCGGCGGCAGCGCCAACCAGGTGCGCAGTCTTTCTGACTATGTAGAGGAGGCCCTGGCCAGGGAGGGTAAGCACCCTCTGCGCACCGAGGGCTACACCGCCGGCGATTGGATCACCCTGGACTACGGCGATGTGATGGTGCATATTTTCCGGCGTGAGACCCGGGATTTTTACGATTTGGAACGCCTGTGGGTGGATGCCGCCGCGGTGGACATCGGCCCCTATCTGTATGAGCAATAATCGGTGAGGAGAATCAGTTATGGTACACTACAACCCCGCAGAGATCGAAGCAAAATGGCAAAACTATTGGGAGGAGAAGCAGACCTTCCACACCGACGTGTGGGATTTTTCCAAGCCCAAATACTACGTTCTGGATATGTTCCCGTATCCCTCCGGCGTGGGTCTGCACGCAGGCCACCCCGAGGGCTATACGGCCACCGATATTATGTCCCGTATGAAGCGGATGCAGGGCTACAACGTGCTGCACCCCATGGGCTACGACTCCTTCGGCCTGCCGGCGGAGCAGTATGCGGTCTCTACCGGCAATCACCCCAACGGCTTCACCCAGGAGAACATCAAGACCTTCTCCAAGCAGCTCAAGGAGCTGGGCTTTGACTACGACTGGTCCAAGATGACCGCCACCTCCGACCCGGAGTTTTACAGGTGGACCCAGTGGATCTTTAAGAAGCTGTGGGAGGCGGGCTATGCCAAGCGCATCGAGATGCCGGTGAACTGGTGTGAGGAGCTGGGCACCGTGCTGTCCAACGACGAGGTCATTGACGGCAAGTCGGAGCGCGGCGGTTACCCGGTGGTCAAGAAAAATATGATGCAGTGGGTCATCGACCAGCCCGCCTTTGCCGAAAAGCTGCTGGAGGGCCTGAATGACATCGATTGGCCCGAGTCCACCAAGGAGATCCAGCGTAACTGGATCGGCAAGTCCACCGGTGTGGAGGTGGACTTCCGGCTGGTGGGCGGCGGCGAGTTCTCCATCTATACCACCTGTATCGAGACCATCTACGGCATCACCTTTATGGTGCTGGCTCCGGATGGCAAGATCACGGCCAGCCTGCTGGATCGGGTGGAGAATCGTGAGGAGGTCCAGGCCTACATAGACGAGACCGTGAAAAAGTCCGATATGGACCGCACGGATCTTAATAAGGGCAAGACCGGCTGCCCTCTGAAGGGCGTGTACGCCATCAACCCGGTCAACGGCAAAGAGGTGCCGGTGTTCAGCGGCGATTTTGGGCTGGCCAACTACGGCACCGGTGCGGTGATGGCGGTTCCCAGCCACGATCAGCGCGACTTTGAGTACGCCGTTGCCCACAACATCCCCATGATCCAGGTCATCGAGGGCCGGGACGTGTCCGAGTGTGCTTTTGAAAAGCAGGATTATCTGGGCAAGGGCTGCAAGCTGATTAATTCCGAGGAGTTCACCGGCCTGACGGTGGAGGAGGCCAAGGAGGCCATCACCTGCAAGCTGGAGAATCAGGGGGTCGCCCGCAGAAAGAACAACTACCATTTCCGTGAGTGGATCTTTGCCCGCCAGCGCTATTGGGGCGAGCCGGTGCCCTGCGTGTACACCGAGGAGGGCGAGACGGTGTTCCTGCCGGACGAGGAGCTGCCGGTCGTGCTGCCGGTGCTGGAGGACTATAAGGGCCGTGGCGGCCAGGCACCTCTGGAGAACGCCGAGGAGTGGAAGCATTACGACAAGAACGGCCTGAAGGGCCTGCGTGAGACCTCCACCATGCCCGGTTCTGCCGGCTCCTCCTGGTATTTCCTGCGCTATATCGACCCCAAGAACGATAAGGCCTTCTGCGATCCCAAGCTGCTGGAGCATTGGATGCCTGTAGACCTTTATATCGGCGGTCCCGAGCATGCGGTTGGTCACCTGATCTATTCCAGAATCTGGAACCGCTTCCTGTATGATCAGGGATTGTCTCCTGTCAAGGAGCCCTTCAAGAAGCTGGTGCATCAGGGCATGATCCTGGGTGAAA
>JAFQKB010000004.1 GCA_017397125.1 Clostridia bacterium
AACGCCCTCGCCGCCCCACTCGATGATGGCGCCCACGCCGCCCTTGACCGACAGCTGGCGCAGGATCTCCAGGCTCACGTCCTTGGCGGTAACAAAGGGGCGCAGACGGCCGGTCAGCTCCACCTTGTACATTTTAGGCATCGTAATGTAATAGGCGCCGCCGCCCATGGCCACCGCCACGTCCAGGCCGCCCGCACCCATGGCCAGCATACCGATACCGCCGCCGGTGGGGGTGTGGCTGTCCGAGCCGATGAGGGTCTTGCCGGGGATGCCGAACCGCTCCAGGTGCACCTGATGGCAGATGCCGTTGCCGGGGCGGGAGAAATACACGCCGTGCTTTTTGCACACCGACTGGATGTACCGATGGTCGTCGGCGTTTTCAAAGCCGGACTGGAGGGTGTTGTGGTCGATGTAGGCCACGCTGCGCTGGGTGCGCACCCGGGGAATGCCCATGGTCTCAAACTCCAGATAGGCCATGGTGCCGGTGGCGTCCTGGGTCAGGGTCTGGTCGATGCGCAGGGCAATCTCGGTGCCCGGCACCATCTCGCCGCTGACCAGGTGGTCACGGATGATCTTTTGTGCAATAGTCAGTCCCATAGTATCGCTTCCTTTCTCGTAAAGGACCAAAACTCAATTTAGTTATGTATTATACAACAAAAGCGAGTGGCGTGTCAACGCTTTAATGCGATAAAAACATAGAAAAAACCGCAAATCCGACGCCGCAACTTGCTTTTTTACCAGAAATGTTGTATAATATACCTGCCGGCACACTTTCGTTTGTAAAATGGAGGTAACTGCGTATGAAAAAGCGTTTCGTTTTTATCTTAGCCTTGGCGGTCGTTGTGCTGCTGGCGGGCTGTACCGCTTTTCCGGCCAACGAGGGAGGTGCGTCCTCCGCTCCTTCGGAGGTCTCCTCTACCACGAGCACCACTACGAGCGCCACCTATGCGTTTACCCGCGTCTCGGACAACGTATTAAAGATCGGGACGTGGACAGAGTTCTCCGAAGATGAACTCAAAGCCATAATCGGCACCTATCAGGAGCAGTATAGCGCCTTCGTTTTTACGAATGCCGACGGGGCGAAGAGCATTACCTTTGAGACGGATTTTGATGCGGTGGGATGTATGGTCGCCCGTTTATCCAAAACAGACGACACCGATATAAACGTGGAACTGAACGGCTATATTGACCTGTATCTGGAAGCCACCTGCACGGGCAACCAAGTGACCGTACCGGTCGACTGGTGGAGCCAAAGAGATATAAACAATTCCCCCGTCTGGTCGTATCTCGTTCGTGTGTCCGATTCGGATGGCGTTGACCATTACTACTATTTCCGTACCGATTACACAGACTTTCTGCAAACAGACGATTGATGTAGAGATAAGTAAAGACCCGCCTTCTTCGGCGGGTCTTTCTTTTTTGCGGGCTTATTCGCCCAATAGGGTCTTTCTCGCTTCCTCGATGGTGTGGGCCACCGCCATGGGGCGCTCCGCCAGCAGCCGCTCCGGGTCCTGAAAGCCCCAGGTGACCGCCACGCTGCGCACCCCGGCGGCCCGGGCGGTGACCACATCCACGGCGGAGTCACCCACGTACCAGGCGTGCTCCGGTGCGATCCCCAGCCGGGAGAGAGCATAGAGAATACCGTCCGGGGCGGGCTTCAGCGGACGGGAGCCGTCCGCCCCCACCACCACGTCCAGATACTCCCCGAAAAACCGGGCGCAGAGGGCCTGCACCCCGGCGTCGTGCTTATTGCTGACCACCGCCAGGCGGTAGCCGGCGGCCCGCAGGCTAGCCAGCAGGTCAAGGACACCGTCATAGGGCACGGTCCGGTCCGCATGGTGGGCGGCGTAATAGGGCAGATAGGCCGCCAACACCGACGCCTGTGTGTCCGGGTCGGTATCCGGGGGGCAGGCCCGGGCGATCAGCTCCCGCACCCCATCCCCCACATAGGTGCGCACCTGCGCCTCGGTGCGGGTGAGAAAGCCGTGGGCGGCCAGGGCGTGGTTGACCGCCGCCGTCAGGTCCCCCAGGGTATTCAGCAGGGTGCCGTCCAGATCAAAAATCACCGCTTTGTTCATAGCAAGACCTCGTTTCGGTTGATGGGTCGATTTTATCACATTTTCATCGGAAAATCAACGGTTTTCCGGTTGACAAGATTTCCGGCCGCGGATTATAATGGGCATAGAAAAAGAGGAAAGGGACGGACCCTCTATGTTTTTATACGAAATGCATTGCCACACCCTGCCCTGCAGCGCCTGCGGCGGTATCCAGCCGGAGGAGCTGGTGCGGGGGATGAAGGCCGCCGGCTATGCCGGCATGGTGCTCACCGACCACTTTTATCACGGCAATACCGGCATCCGCCGCAATCTGCCCTGGGCGGATTTTGCCGCCGCCTATGAGGAGAGTTATCTCCGGGCCAAGGCGGTGGGTGACCAGATTGATTTTGACGTGCTGTTCGGTCTCGAGGAGGGGATCGGCAACGGCCGGGAGGTGCTGCTGTACGGCCTGACCCCCCAATTTATGTATGACCATCCAGAGCTGCGGGACTGCGACCTGGCCCACCTGAGCCACATCGTCCGTCAGGCGGGGGGGCTGATCTATCAGGCCCACCCATTCCGTGTGCGGGAGTATATCCCCCGCCCCTGGGAGGCGCTGCCGGCGGAATATTTCGACGGAGCGGAGATCTACAACGCCTGCAACCCGCCCCTGGATAATCTGCGGGCGGTGAACTGGGCAAAAGAAAACGGTCTGCCCGCCATCGCCGGTTCAGACCGCCACTATATGGGGCATTGCGAGAATTACGGCATCCTGGTGCCCCACCGCCTCCGCACCGGGGCGGAGCTGGCGCAGGTGCTGCGCAATGAGGAGTACGAATTACATATACCCGGAGTATAAACCGGGTTGGATATTACAAAAAGGCTGGGGCTTGCAGCTGCAAGCCCCAGCCTTTTTGTAATATCCAACCCGGTTTATACTCCGGGT
>JAFQKB010000005.1 GCA_017397125.1 Clostridia bacterium
GGAGCCGCCCACCAGCAACACCTTGTCGATCTGGCTGGCGGACAGGCCGGAGTCGGACAGAGCCTGGCGCACCGGACCCATGGTGGCATCCACCAGGGTGGCGGTCAGCTCGTTGAACTTGGCCCGGGTCAGGGTCAGATCCAGGTGCTTGGGGCCGGTAGCGTCGGCGGTGATGAAGGGCAGGTTGATGTTGCTGCTGGTGGAGCCGGACAGCTCGATCTTAGCCTTTTCGGCCGCCTCACGCAGACGCTGGGCCGCCATCTTGTCGGCGGACAGATCCACGCCGGTCTCCGCCTTAAAGGAGGCGACCATCCAGTCCACGATCTTCTGGTCAAAGTCGTCGCCGCCCAGACGGTTGTTACCGGCGGTGGCCAGCACCTCCTGGACGCCGTCGCCCATCTCGATGATGGACACGTCAAAGGTACCGCCGCCCAGGTCATAGACCATGATCTTCTGATCGGTCTCCTTGTCAATGCCGTAGGCCAGGGCCGCGGCGGTAGGCTCGTTGATGATGCGCTTGACCTCCATACCGGCGATCTTGCCGGCGTCCTTGGTAGCCTGACGCTGGGCGTCGGTGAAGTAGGCGGGCACGGTGATGACCGCCTCGGTGACGGTGTCGCCCAGATAGGCCTCGGCGTCCGCCTTCAGCTTCTGCAGGATGATCGCAGAGATCTCCTGGGGGGTGTAGGACTTGCCGTCAACGGTGACCTTGCGGTCGGTACCCATATCCCGCTTGATGGAGGAGATGGTGCGGTCCGGAGCAGACACGGCGGACTGCTTTGCCACACGGCCCACCACACGCTCGCCGTCCTTCTTAAAGGAAACGACGGAAGGAGTGGTGCGGGCGCCCTCGGCGTTGGGGATGACGACGGCCTCGCCGCCCTCGATAACCGCTACACAAGAGTTGGTCGTACCCAAGTCAATACCAATAATCTTTGCCATAATAATTACCTCCTGTAATAATAAAGAATGTTTATACGAATTGTTTATCTAAAAGGAATGCTCCTTGTTAGCCTGCGTTCAGTTGGCCACCTTGACCATAGCCGGGCGCAGCACCCGGTCGCCGATCTTATAGCCCTTTTGGAACACGGCGGTGACGGTCTCTTGCTCAATGTCCTCGGCGTCCTCCCGCATCACGGCGTTGTGGACGTTGGGGTCAAAGGGCTCGCCCTCGACACCGATCTCCTCTAGACCCAGCTTGTGCAGCGCCTCCATAAACTGGCGCAGCACCATATCCACGCCGGTCTTGTAGTCCTCGCCCGCCGGGGCGGCGATGGCCTTTTCCATATTGTCCACGCTGGTCAGCAGCGCAGTGAGCACGTCCGCCTTGGTGTAGGCGCCGATCTGCTGCTTTTCCTGCTCGGTGCGGCGCTTGTAGTTGGCGTATTCCGCCAGCATCCGCTGGTACTGGTCGGTCAGCGCCGCCAGCTCCTCGTCCTTGGCCGCCAGCTTTTTCTCCAGTTCGGCCGCCTTGGACGTCTTTTTGGTTTTCTTTTCTTCGGCCGGTTCGGCCACCGGCTCCACAGCCTCCTCGGGCTGTACGGCCTTGTTTTCGTTATCCATGGGAAATACCTCCTTATCCAAGATCCAGCGCTTCGGTTTCTTCAAACAGCTCGCTCATAAGCCGGCCCAGCGCCGCAGCAAAATACTCCATACGGGGTATCATCGCGGCATAGTCCATACGCATGGGTCCCACGATGCCGATGGCGCCCTGCCCCCTCTTACCCAGGGAATAGGGAACCAGTATCAGGGTGGAGCCGGTCAGCTCCGGATACACGTCGCCGCCCATATAGATCTGTATGCCCTCCCGGGAACGGGATAGCTCCAGCAGGCCGGTGACATTCTGCCGGTCGGTGAGAAACTGGGACAGGGACCGGGCCCGGTCGATCTCGTAGTCGGGGTGGCGCAGCAGATTCATCTGACCGGCCATAGCCACCCGGGACGCAGCGCACTCCAGCGCCAGCTCGTAAAAGGCAGAGAGCAACGGTGCCACCGCCAGACCCGCCTCGCCCAGCTCCAGCAGGATCTCCTGCATAGCCGCCACCGTGACGGCGGTGAGCGGCCCGCCCAAAAACCGGCGGGACAGATACTCGCTCAGGGCGATGGTGAACTTGGTGGGGATGTCCCGCTGACAGCGGCACATGCGGGTGCGGATAAAGCCGTTATCCTGCACCAGCACCACCGCCATATTGCGGGGAGACATCTGCATCACGTCGATGCGGCTGATGCTGGCACCCACCTGGTCCGGTCGGCAGGCCACAGCCGCCAGGCCGGTAAGATCCGCCAGGGCACGGCAGGCCTCCTCCAGCAGCCGGGTGGCATCGCCGGCGGCAGAGGCCAGGGCGGTGTTGATATCCACCCGTTCCTGCAGGGTCAGGGGGCGGCGGTCCATCATCTCCTCCACGTACAGCCGCAGCGCCTTGGGGGTGGGCAGGCGGCCGGCAGACGTGTGGGGCTGGGCCAAATAGCCGGCGGCGGTGAGGGCCGCCATATCGTTGCGGATGGTGGCGGAGGAAACGCAGTTGCCCAGCATCTCCGCCAGCACCTTGGAGCCCACTGGCTCGCCGGTGTGAATGTGTGTCTCGATGACACACGCCAATATGCGGCTCTTGCGAAAATCCAGCTCCATACGCTCCCTCCCGGTTCTTTTTGTTGAATTAGCACTCTCGGTCGTCGAGTGCTAATCTTAGTTTAGCAACTTTTTCCCCATCTGTCAATAGGTAATTGTGAATTCTTTGTAAACCTGTGTTTTTTCGCTCTCACAAGCCGGAATTTGCAGAGGATATTGGTATCTTGCGTCAAATGCGGCATACTATACCAAAGGTTTCCCCACGAGGAAAGGAGATGAGTGTGTGGGTGGTGTGCAGATCCGCAATTTTGATTTTAATGAATTGATGAACTTTGTGGCCGGGACCAATGGGGATGTGTTCCTCAAGACCGCCGAGGGTGACGTGCTCAATCTGAAGAGCCAGCTGACCCGGCTGCTGGTGCTGTCCGGCACCCTGGGGCAGGGCGTCATCAAGGAGGCCACCGTGGTGTGCGACGACGCGCAGGACGAATCCCGGCTGTTTCGCCTAAATCTGTATCGGGAATAAAAGAAGGACCGACGCACCTTTGTGTACGTCGGTCCTTTATACATATTCTTATTACCAGAAGAACAGGCCCTTGCGGGTCGTGGTGGTATTCTCCGTGGTGTTGCCATCGTCCTCCAGGTTGCCGGAGGTGGCGGGGTCATCCTCCACGGTGCCGGAGGTGGTGTTGTCCGCCTCGGTGGTGGTCGTGGTGGGCGCCTCGGTGGTGGTCGTGGTGGGCGCCTCGGTGGTGGTCGTGGTGGGCTCCACCGCACTGACACGCAGGGTGATGGTGTCGCCCAGGCGCTTCTCAGTGCCGGCGGCCGGGTCGGTGCCGTCCACGATGCCCTTTTCAAAATTGGAGATCTGCACCTCCACGGTCTTCACCTGGAAGCCCAGAGCCTCCAGATACAGCCGGGCGTGCTGCTCGGTCCAGCCGGACACGTCCGGCACGGCGATCTTCTCATCCTTCATACCGTTGCTGATGACCACGCGGATCTCGGTGCCCTTTTCTACCTCGGCAGAGGCGGCGGGCTCCTGGGACAGGATGGTGCCGGCGGGCTTGTCGCTAAAGCGCATATAGTCCAGCACCACCGTCAGGTCACCATTGAGCTTGCCATCCCGCAGGGCGTAGTAGTTGAGCCCCAGCACGTTGTCCACAACCACCAGCTTGTCATCCTTGGCCGTGGTCTTGGAGGTGGTGGAGATGGTGGGCAGCGCCGTAGAGGTATCGTCCGGGTCGTCCGGGGTGCCCCACAGGCTCTGCCACATGGTGGCCAAAAAGATGGCGCCCGCAATCAGCAGAGCCGCCACCACACAGCACACCACCGTCAGGATGATGGCACGCTGCTTTTTGCGGCTGTCCGCCGTTTTCTCTTTCTTCTCAGGCTCTTTCTTAACCTTTTTCTCCTTGCGCTCCGGCTTGCCGTCCCGCTGGATGTCCTCCTCTACCTCGTCCACCAGCGCGGACACGGTGGGGGTCACCGACAGCTGGTCACGCAGCTCGGCAATGGTGGCGGTACGGTTCTCCGGCAGCACCTGCAGGGCGTTGAACAGCGCCACGCACACCGGCTGGGTCAGCTCCTCCGCCACCTCGGCGGGCATAAACAGATCGTCGGAATTCTTGGCCCGGTTGTCGCCGGCAGGGGGCTCGTTACCGGTCACGGTGCGGAAGATGGTGGCCGCCACGCCGTATACGTCGGCCGGAGCGCCTACCTCCTCGTCAGCGTAATACTGCTCCGGGGCCGCATAGCCACTCTTGAGCTCTGGGGACAGATCGGTGCCGGCCTGGCGGGCCGCCGCAATGGAAAAGCTGCGCAGGCGAGCCTTTCCGTCGCTGCCGATGAGGATATTATCGGGGCAGATGGCCAGGTGGCAGATGCCCGCGTCGTTGAGGTGGGTCAGGGTAGCCAGCAGGGACATAAACATAGGCCGCGCCTCCTGCCAGGGGATGCGTCCGCCCGCCAGCTTGATCTTTTTGGTCAGGGTCATGCCCTGGCAATAGTCCGAGGCGGCATAGACGGTGCCGTTCTCCTCGAAAATATCGTACACGGGCACCACCGCCGGCAGCTCCCGCATACGGGCCAGTATCCGCATGTTGCGGCGGAACCGGTCGGCGTACTCCTCAAAGATGCGCTCACAGCCGCCCATGGGCTGGACGCCGCCGATGGTGTCCCGGCGGCCGATGGTGCCGGGATAGAACTCCTGGATAAAGCAGGGCTCCCGCAGCTGGCGGTCGTAGCCCAGGTACATAAGGTGGTCGCTGCCTTCGCCCACGCAGCGGCCCACGATATAATGGCCCTGCAGCGCAGAGGCGGCCGGCAGACAATGGTCCGGATTGCGGTCGTTGGTGGGGTCATAGCCGCACACGGTGCACACCGCATCGGCCTGAGGCAGAGGGTTCATACAGCCCATACACAGTTTTGCCATGGTTTACAGTCCTCCTGAATGTATAATATGCCGGTCAGCCCATAGACTGGCGGCGGATGATCTGACGGATGTCCCGGCCCACGCACAGCAGGGGCACAAACCCGCCGGCGATGCGGCTGGCGATCTGGTCGCCGTACCGCTCCTGCAGAGCGGACAGGCTCAGATTGGTGCTGACCACCGTGGGACGGCCCTCCAGCAGGCGGGCATTGAGTATATTGTAGATGCAGGCCCGGGCAAAGGGGCTGTCAAACTCCATGCCCAGGTCGTCCAGCACCAGCAGGTCACAGCCCACCAACTGGCTCTCGCTGTCCCCCGTCGCCCGGCCGAAGTGCTCCGCCTCCAGCTGACGGACCAGGGGCTGCACCGAGCCGTACACCACCCCGTGGCCCTGCTCGGTGACCCCCCGGGCGATGGCCAGACACAGATGGGTCTTGCCGATGCCGGTGGCTCCCTGCAGCAGCAGGCTGTCGCTGTGGGGGCTGAAATGGGCGGTGTAATCCCGGCAATAGCCGATGATATCGGCCATGTGCTGCCGGGGCGAGACCCCCAATTTGGGGTCCACCCGATCCTCATAATAGTCCAGCCGCATGGAGTCGAAATCCGTCAGCCGCATAGCGGACAGACCGGACAGACGGCGGCAGGCCTCCTCCTGCAGCAGGCGCCGGTAGCAATCGCATACCACGCCCTGCACGTACCCCGTATCCTTACACCGGGCGCAGGTGTATCGGGGCTCGAAATTATCTCTATCATAGCCGGCGGTGTGCAGAATATCCGCCATCTCCTGCTGCAGCAGAAGATTATACTGACGGATCCGCTCCAGCTCCGTGTCCGCGCTGCCCGCCAGAATGGCGTGGGTCAGCTCCGGGATGGCTGCCGCCATCTCCCGCTCGATCTCCCGCAGCCGGGGGATGCGCACACCCAGGGACTCCCGCAGGGCGGCTGCCTCTGCCTCGGCGTCCCGCCGCCGCTTTTCCAGCCGGGTGCGAGCCGCCTCTACAACTTGTGGATCGTATGCCATGCCGCAGCCACCTCCTTATCCTTTATCTTTATTGAACTTGGGCCGGTATTTCAGCAGCTGCTCCTCAAACTCCTGAGCATCCAGACTGCTCTCAGCGGGGTTGGTGGCCGCCGGCCCCTTTTTCTTGGATATCGGGGCGGGGATGCGGTCGGGCCGGTCGATGCCTTCTGCATGCCACCGCTCCAAAATGCGGTTCATATAAGCCGCACTGAATTTATCGCAGTTTTCCATAGTGATGGCGTGGGCACGGGCCAGCATCTCATCACTGAAGCCCCAGCTATGCAGCCAGGTATCCGCCACAATGGCCTGGGCGGTGGTCAGCGGTCGGGACAGCAGCAGCAATTTCTCCACCTTGGCCGCCGATTCGGCGGCCTGCTGCAGCTGACGGATCTTGTGGTCCACCTGCTCCGGGGTGACGATGTCCTGATCCACCCAGGAGAGGGCCAGATTCTCCACGTAGCGGATGGTGGGCTTGCCCACCGAAACGGCGTAGCCCACCATCATCATGACCGATGCCTGGGACAGGCCGGCGGTGGTGATGAGATACAGCAGCGTGGCGTTGTCCCCGTGGTTGAGCGAGCGACCCATCCGGGCGCTGACCGCCTCTAAGAAGTCGTTGAATTCCCGATGCTCCTGCTGATAGGCCAGAACCTCCTGCCACACCGGCTTGACCGCCGCCGCCCGGGGGGCGGGCGCCTTAGTGGCGGGCGTATCGACCGGGGCCGCCAGAGCGTCCGCATCCATCAGCAGCCCCTGCTCCATCCAAAAGCGCAGGCAGCCCTCGCACTCGGCGGGCTCCATGTGCAGGTCGGCGGCGCAGGCCGCCCCATCCCAGCATTGTCCGTGGCGGGAGAACCACAGCAGCACCCGCAGCTGCTCCGGGCCGGCGGCCAGCAGGCGATCCGCCACACCGGCGGGCAGCGCCAGGACCGAACCCATCTCCCGGGGATCCCATACGTAGGTCGCCATCGTTCTCCCTCCTTTCGACAAAACTATCCATGCTAAGTTACTATACCACATTTGTCCCTGGTATTCAAGAGGGGATAAAAAATTTCCTCGGACCGTCCTTTTATCTTGACAAACGCCGGCGACGGTGGTATATTGAAATCCACAACTGAACAGACAAAACAAGGGGTGCTGTCCGCAGGGACGGCTGAGAGAGCCAGAGGCTTAACCCTATGACCTGATCCGGATAATACCGGCGGAGGGATGTTTTTTTCATCACAACACCGACAGCCATACGGCTGCAGTCACCTCCGCTCCACAGGGCGGAGGTTTTTTGTTTGTTCGCTTGTCAACACTACGATCGGAGGTCGAACAAACAATGCAACGAACCAAACTATTGCGCCTGGTGGAGAGCGGACTGATGCTGGCGGTAGCCACCGTGCTGAGCATGATCAAGGTGCTGGACCTGCCCTATGGCGGCAGCATCACCGCCTTCTCCGCCCTGCCCATCCTGCTGGTGGCCTATCGCCACGGCACCCTGTGGGGTGTCTTCACCGGCTTCGCCCACGCCCTCATCCAGCTGATGTTGGGGGCAAGCACCCTGTCCTATGCCACCTCCCCGGCTGCCGCCGTGGCCATTGTGGTGCTGGACTATCTGCTGGCCTTTACGGTGCTGGGCCTCGGCGGCGTGTTCCGCCGCCGCGCCGAGAGCCAGGGTGTGGCTCTGGTGCTGGGCGCTCTGCTGACCGGCACCCTGCGGTACACCCTGCACGTCATCGCCGGCTGCACCGTGTGGGCGGGTCTGTCCATTCCCACCGAGGCGGCGCTGCTCTATTCCCTGGCCTACAACGCCACCTATATGCTGCCGGAGACCCTGGTGACCATGCTGGGCGCCTGGTATCTCTCTAAGGCGGTGGACATCCGAGAGACGATGCCCACCCGCGCCAAGACCATGGCAGCGGCCAGCCGCCCCGCCTTTGTGCTGGGCGTGTTGTCCAAGACCGCCCTGGTGGCCGCCGCCGTGTGGGATGTCCGGGAGATCTTTAAGCCTCTACAGGACCCGGATACCGGCGACTTTGTCATCCAAAATCTGGCGCTGGTCCACTGGCAGACGGTGGGTGTCGTCACCGCTGTCGGCGTGGTGCTGTGGCTGGGCCTGGAGCTGGCCCGGCGGCATCTCACCCCAAAGCCGGAATAAAGCCATATAAAAACCGCTGTCCACCTGTGGGGATGCATCTGTCAAGAAAAAGTAGACAGTAAAAAAGACAAAGTATCAAAAGCCCAGTTCGGTCTTGTACTGAACTGGGCTTTTGTAGCCCAAAGCGGCAGCCGGACGGTGGTTGTTGAAGTAATCAACATACCTATCCAGCAA
>JAFQKB010000046.1 GCA_017397125.1 Clostridia bacterium
GATACATCTCCGTATTTATCTCAACATCAGCACCTCAGAAAACGGGGAGAACTGATGGGGAGAACAAAGAAAAATATTAAATTCAAGATACCCGAAAAACCCCGTAAAATCAAGGGTTTTCGCTCAGGAGGCTACCGGATAACGACCACGATTTCGAGTGCGGACCCTTCAGCCACTTGGGTACATCTCCATATAACGGGTCTATTATACTCGAAGCACCGCCGATTTGTCAACCATAAATAGAATATATTAAATCCTTAATGATACGAAAGGAAAAAGGTTGACAACCGCCAGGGATTGTGTTAAACTTTTGCCATAGTTGATAGAGGCGCACTGTATCAGGAGTACCGCACCGTTTGGCCCATTGTGGGTGGCTGCCGCAGCCGTGGGGGAAAGGGGTCGGTGCCGAAGTGGCTGCGGTGGCGCGCAGTTGGCTGGCAGTGCGGAGAATATCCGCCCTGCTGTCGCAGCGATGCGGAGTGCTATCCTACCGATCTCATCCATAGTGGATTTTTGAGGGGATGGCTGCTTTTTGCTGCTGTCTCTTTTTTCGTGCTGAATATTCCAACCAGGAAAGGAAACGATGGATTATGAAGAATACTGTATTTGTGGGTGCGGCCACCGCCATCATCACCCCTATGAACGCCTCCGGCGTGGACTATGAGCAGTTCGGTCGGCTGATCGACTGGCAGATCGCCCAGGGCATCGACGCCATTGTGGCGGCGGGCACCACCGGCGAGGCCTCCACCCTGTCCGACGCCGAGCACAAAGAGGTCATCCGCTACTGTGTGGAGCGGGTGGCCGGTCGGGTGCCGGTCATCGCCGGCACCGGCTCCAACGATACCGCCTACGCCATCGAGCTGACCAAGTATGCTTGTCAGGTGGGTGCCGATGCGGTGCTGCTGGTCACCCCCTATTACAACAAGGCCACCCAGAACGGCCTCATTAAGTTCTTTACCGATATTGCGGATGCCAGCGCGGTGCCCTGCATCCTCTACAACGTGCCCTCCCGCACCGGCTGCAATCTGGCCCCGGCCACGGTGGCGGCCCTGGCGGAGCACCCCAACATCGTGGGCATCAAGGAGGCCAGCGGCAATCTGTCCCAGATCGCCCAGATCGCCCATCTGTGCGGCGACAAGCTGGACATCTACTCCGGCAACGACGACCAAATCGTCCCGGTGATGAGCCTGGGCGGCAAGGGTGTCATCTCGGTGCTGTCCGACCTGATGCCGGCGGCCACCTCCAAGATCTGTCACGACTATCTGGACGGCAATGTGAAAGAGGCCGCCCGGATGCAGCTTCAGCTGCTGCCCCTGATCGACGCCCTGTTCTGCGAGGTCAACCCCATCCCCGCCAAGGCGGCTATGGCGGCCATGGGCTTCGGCGAGAACGTTCTGCGTCTGCCCCTGACCCCCATGGAGCCCCAGAACGAGCAAAAGCTGCTGGACCTGATGCGTCAGCAGGGTCTAATCGACTGATATACATCTCTAGGAGTTGATTGCTGATGAAAATGGCTATTTACGGCTATGGTAACCTGGGCCGGGGCGTGGAGTGTGCTCTGCGCCAGGCCCCGGATGCCCGGCTGACCGGCATCTACACCCGCCGTCCCCCCGAGACGGTGACCCCGGTGTTTGACACCCCGGTGTACCACATCGACGACCTGCCGGCCCACAGGGACGAGATCGACGTGCTCATCCTCTGCGGCGGCAGCGCCACCGACCTGCCCCGGATGACCCCGGATATGGCCCGGCTGTTCAACGTGGTGGACAGCTACGACACCCACGCCACCATCCCCACCCACTTTGCCAACGTGGACGCCGCGGCAAAAGAGGGCGGCACCGTGGCGCTTATCTCCGCCGGCTGGGACCCGGGTATGTTCTCCCTCAACCGGCTGTACGCCTCGGCGGTGCTGCCCGAGGGCCGGGATTATACCTTTTGGGGCCGTGGCGTCAGCCAGGGCCACTCCGACGCCATCCGCCGCATCGACGGCGTGGTGGATGCCCGCCAGTACACGGTGCCCATCCAGGCGGCGCTGGAGGCGGTGCGCAGCGGGGCTAACCCGGACCTGACCACCCGGCAGAAGCACCTGCGGGAGTGCTACGTGGTGGCCGCCGAGGGTGCGGACACCGCCCGCATCGAGCGGGAGATCAAGACCATGCCCAATTACTTTGCCGATTACGACACCACCGTGACCTTTATCACCCCAGAGGAGATGCAGCGGGACCACGCCGGCATCCCCCACGGCGGCTTTGTCATCCGCACCGGTGTCACCGGCGCGGTAGGGGAGCACAAGCACACCATCGAGTACAGCCTCAAGCTGGACTCCAACCCGGAGTTTACCGCCAGCGTGCTGGTGGCCTATGCCCGGGCGGTGTACAAGGCCTATTGCCGGGGTGAAAAAGGCTGTAAGACGGTGTTTGACATCCCCCCTGCCGATCTATCTCCGCTGTCTGCGGGGGAACTGCGACGGACCATGCTCTAAAGTGAAAGGAACAGCATCCCCATGGATTTTTCAAAGGATTTGATTTGTGAAAACGTCACCGCCACCGCCGACGGACGGCTGCACTTTGCCGGCCAGGATACGGTGGCGCTGGCTGAGCAATACGGCACCCCGCTCTATCTGATGGATGAGGACCGCATCCGCAACCGGGCCCGGGTCTATCGGGACACCCTGCGGGAGTGCTTTGGGGACAAGGGCCACGCCCTCTACGCCTCCAAGGCCTGCTCCTTTAAGCGGATGTACGCCATTATGGCCGAGGAGGGCCTGGGGGTGGACGTGGTGTCCTGCGGCGAGATGGCCACCGCCTATAAGGCGGGCTTTCCTATGGAGCGGGCCTATTTTCATTCCAATAACAAGACCGATGGGGACATCGAATACGCCCTGGACTGCGGTGTGGGCTGCTTTGTGGTGGACCACCCGGAGGAGCTGACCGCCATCAGCACCATCGCCGCCCGGAGGGGCATCGTCCAGCCGGTGATGCTGCGGATCACCCCCGGCATCGACTGCCACACCTACGAGGCGGTGGCCACCGGCAAGGTGGACTCCAAGTTCGGCTCCGCCATCGTCACCGGCGATGCCGCCCGCATCACCCGGCAGGCGCTGGACCTGTCCGGCGTAAAGCTGGAGGGCTTTCATTGCCACATCGGCTCTCAGGTGTTCGACGCCTCGGTGTACATCGCCACGGTGGACGTGATGGTGGACTTTCTCAAAGAGATGCAGGACGCCTTTGGTTATACCACGGAAAAGCTGGATATCGGCGGCGGCTTCGGCGTGCGCTACGTGGCGGCGGATCCGGTCATCGATATCGCCGCCTCCATCCGTGAGGTGGCGGAATATATGAAGAAGAAGGTAGCCGAGGTGGGCATTTCCATGCCCCACGTCTATATGGAGCCGGGTCGCTCTATCGTGGCGGATGCGGGTATGACCCTCTACACCGTGGGTGCGGTCAAGCGCATCGAGGGCTACAAAAATTACGTGTCCGTGGATGGCGGTATGAGCGACAATCCCCGGTTTGCTCTGTACGGGTCTGAGTACACCGTTCTGCCCGCCGCCCGTATGGGTGCCCCCCGGGACATGATCGCGGACGTGGTGGGTCGCTGCTGCGAGAGCGGCGACATCATCCAGCCGGACGTGCCCATGCCGGCGGATATGAAGCGGGGCGATCTGGTGGCGGTGCTGACCACCGGCGCCTACAACTACTCCATGGCCTCTAACTACAACCGCATCCCCCGGCCGCCGGTGGTGATGCTCCGGGACGGCGAAAGCTACCTGGCCGTCCGCCGGGAGACCCTGGATGACATTGTGAGCTTGGATGAATAAGAACGAAAAAGTGAGATTTTGCTACAATAAAACTAAAGTGAGGCGATATGGATGAAACTGTTTTTCAAAAAACTGATTATGGTGCCGCTGTACGCTTTTGTGATCTTTTGCGGATTGTTCGGCGCTGGTTTGGTGGTGAAACCCTTTAATTTTCCGTATCTGCTGAAGTTGCCCCAAGAGTCCGAATACGTTATCGCCGCAGCATTCAGTTTATTGTTCACCGTGGTGGTGGCAGTGATCGTCCGTACCGATTCGTGCCGCAAACACGACTTGTTGTTGCCGGATGGGAAATCGCTAATTTTGCGGGTGCTCCGTTTTCGAGAGTTCCACATGGAGTTGCTGGTGTTTGCTTTATTGTCAATGGTTTTTCAGATATGTGTGGGAGCCTCGACAGAGGCTCCTCTATGGTGGCTGGCGCTGGGTGCGCTTTTACTGACCGCAGGTTCAACGCTTGTGTTTGCCATCGTCGACGGACTGATTTGGATGATTAGTGTCAAGCGTGCATACAGATAACAAAAAGAGCCTGACCGGTCGGTCAGGCTCTTTTATGTAACTTTTGTGCAGTCTCAAATCGAGACGGTAGGGGCGAGGTCGCCTCGCCTGCGGGCCGGGAAACCCGGCCCCTACTTACGATCCGTTAGGCTGTTTCTAATACTTTCTTACAGCACGCGGACGCGAATCACGCCCTCGATGGCGGCGATCTTCTCGGGCACGTCGTCGGCTACGGCGCCGATGATGTCCAGCACGGTGTAAGCCAGGTCCTTGCGGGACTTATTGGTCATAGACTCGATGTTGACTCCGCAGGCGGACACCACCGAGCTGATCTGGGCCAGCATGTTGGGAATATTGCGGTGCAGCACGCAGATGCGCATATCACCGGTGCGGGGCACGTTGACGTCCGGATAGTTGACCGAGTTGATGATGTTACCGTCCTGCAGATAGGCCTTGATCTGGTCGGCGGCCATCACAGCGCAGTTGTCCTCGCTCTCGGGGGTGGAGGCACCCAGGTGGGGGATGGCCACCACATTGGCCACACCCAGCATCTCGTCGGTGGGGAAGTCCACCACGTAGGCGGCCACCTTGCCGGCGGCCAGGGCCGCCAGCATAGCGTCGCTGTCCACCAGGCCGGCCCGGGAGAAGTTGAGGATGCGCACGCCGTCCTTCATGGCAGCAAAGGCGGCCTCGCCCAGCATACCCTTGGTGTCCGCTACCAGCGGCACGTGCACGGTGATATAATCGCACTCGGCGTAGATCTCATCCAGGGTGTTGGCGTGGTGGATGTGGCGGGACAGCTTCCAGGCGGCGTCCACCGACAGATAGGGGTCGTAGCCATAGACGTCCATACCCAGCGCCACGGCGGCGTTGGCCACCAGCACGCCGATGGCGCCCAGGCCGATGACGCCCAGCTTTTTGCCCAGCAGCTCGGGACCGGCATAGGCGGACTTGCCTTTTTCCACCAGCTTGGCGACCGCGTCGCCCTCGCCCTTGAGACCCTGGGCCCAGTTGATGCCGTCCACCACCTTGCGGCTGGCCAGGAACAGGCCCGCCAGCACCAGCTCTTTAACCGCGTTGGCGTTGGCGCCGGGGGTGTTGAACACCACGATGCCCTGGTCAGAGCACTTGTCGATGGGGATGTTGTTGACGCCGGCGCCGGCCCGGGCGATGCCCAGCAGGCTGTCCGGCAGATCCATATCGTGCATGGCGGCGGAGCGCACCAGCACGCCGGCGGCGCCCGCCATCTCGTCGGTGATGGTGTAGGCCGCGCCCAGGCGGTCGGTGCCGCAGGCCGCGATCTTATTTAAGGTACAGATTTTCATTACGCATTCTCCTCTTCAAACTTCTGCATGAAGGCGACCAGCTTCTCCACGCCCTCCAGCGGCATGGCGTTGTAGATGGAGGCGCGCATACCGCCCACGGAGCGGTGGCCCTTCAGGTTGACAAAGCCGGCGGCGGTGGCCTCTTTGACAAACTTGGCGTCCAGCTCCTCGTTGCCGGTGACAAAGGGGATATTCATCAGGGAGCGGTCCTCGGGCACCACGGTGCCTTTGAACAGCTTGGAGTTGTCCAGGAAGTCGTACAGCAGAGCCGCCTTCTTCTCGTTGAGCTCCTGCATCTTATCCAGGCCGCCGATCTCCTCTTTGATCCACTCCAGCACCAGCTTCATCACATAGATGGTGTAGCAGGGCGGGGTGTTGAACATAGAGCCGTTGTCGGCGTGGGTCTGGTAGTTGAACATGGTGGGGGTGATGTCCATAGCCTTGCCGATCAGGTCCTCACGGATGATGACCACGGTCACGCCGGAGGGAGCCATATTCTTCTGGGCGCCGGCGTACAGCACGCCGAACTTGGACACGTCGATGGGGCGGGACAGCACGCAGGAGGAGATGTCCGCCACCAGCGGCACGTCGCCGGTGTCCGGCAGCTCGTGGTACACGGTGCCGTAGATGGTGTTGTTCATACAGATGTGGAAATAGTCCGCATCCGGGGTAAAGGTGGACTTATCCAGCTTGGGGATGTAGGAGAAGGTCTTATCCTCGGACGAGGCCACCACGTTGGCTTGACCGTAGCGGGCGGCCTCTTTGTATGCCTTTTTGGCCCACTGGCCGGTGATGACGTAGTCCGCCTTGCCGCTGCCGGTCATCAGGTTCATAGGCACCATCGCAAACTGGGATGAGGCGCCGCCCTGCAAAAACAGCACTTTGTAGTTCTCGGGGATGTTCATGATCTCGCGCAGCAGGGCCTCGGTCTTGTCGATAATGCTCTGGTACACCTTAGATCGATGAGACATCTCCATCACCGACTGACCGGAACCTTCGTAGTCCAGCATCTCGGCGGCGGCTTTGGTCAATACCGCCTCGGGCAGCATGGACGGGCCGGCAGAAAAATTGTACACTCTTGCCATGTCTCATTCCTCCAATAATATAATATTGTTTTATTTTATTCCCGCAGGGGGGATAATAGAATGTATTATAGACCTCTCCGGAGCGATTGTCAACACTTTAAAGTAAAAAAGCGGCAAAGTTTGTTAAATTTTTCTCACATTCGCCGTCATACGACAAAAAGCAGCCGTCCGACGGTGTCGAACGGCTGCTGGATTGGCGTTTATATAATGTAATTATTTGCGCACGAACAGAATGCCCAGGGTGTTGGGGCCGCAGTGGGAGGAGATGGTGCAGCCGGCGCGGGTGATAAAGATCTCGTCAAAGTGCATATGCTTCTCAATAGCGGCCTTGACGATGTCGATGCGCTCCTGGGAGATGCCGGCGTGGGTGATGAAGATGCGGTCCTGGCGGATGTCCTCGCGGCCGGCCAGGCGGTCCGCCACGTACTCCTCCAGCACGCGCTCCAGGGTGCCGCGGTATTTCTTGCTCACGCCCATAGAGCCGCCCTCGTTGGACACCTCGATGCAGGGCTTGAGCTTGAGTACGTTGGCGCCCAGCATAGCCACCGCAGAGCAGCGGCCGCCCTTGTGCAGAAATTCCAGGTTATCCACCACAAAGCTGGCTTCCACCTTTTGGGCGATCTCCTGCACCTCGGCCACGATCTGCTCTGCCGGCATACCGGCGGCGATGCGGTCGCCGGCGGCCATCACCACGTGGCCGAAGCCGGTGGACAGATTGTTGCTGTCGATGGCGTACAGCCCCTCGGTCTCCATGGCCGCCAGGCGGCAGGAGTTGTAGGTGGTGGACAGAGCGGAGCCGATGGTGATGCAGATGACGTCGTTGCCCGCCTCGATATAGGGGTTGACGGCCTCCAGAAACTCGTCCATATTCAGGGCCGCGGTCTTGGGCAGGATCTTCTTCTCCCGGTACACCGCATAAATATCGTCCGGGGTGATGTCCACACCGTCGGAATAGGTCTTATCTTCCAGATTCACGTGCAGGGGCAGGATCTTGACCTGATAGCGCTCGATCAGTTCGGGGCTCAGGTCGCAGGTGCTGTCTGCACACAGGATAATGGGCTTTGCCATAGCGGTTCATCCTTTCTTATCTAATGTATCGCACTGATTATTGTAACACAAAGCGACAAATTGTGCAACCCCCAATACAAGGAAGCTTTTCCACAAAAAAACGGCATATTTTGCGGATTTGGGGCTTGCAATTTTTCTGTGGGATGGTACAATAAAAGAAAGCCGCACACACAGCACGTACGGAGGTGCAACCATGCCGGTCCAAGAGCACATCACACTAAAAGAAAAGAAAAAGAACCCCTGGGTCGTGGTATGCATAGCGATCATTGCTGCGCTGGCGGTGGCGTTGGGCGGTCTGGCGGTGTATACCGTGCTGACCCTCAACGAGCAGGAGCGCATTGCCCAGGGCCTCCAGGACGAGCTCAACCAGACCCGCAGCGAGCGCTCTCAGTTGGAGAGCGACCTGTCCCAGAAGCAGCAGGAGCTGGAGCAAAAGCAGGAGGAGCTCAACAAAAAACAGGAGGAACTGGAGCAGAATCAGGCGGACGCCTCTGCCCAGATCGCTGACCGAGACCAAACCATCAAGGAGCAACAGAGTACCATCGAGGACCTCAAGGAGCAGATCGCGATGAAGAACAATGCCGAAAACAAGCCGCCGCAGAATCTGCCGCCGGCGGGAGAATACGGCGACTACGCCGGACAGAAGATCGTTGCGCTCACCTTTGACGATGGGCCCGGACCCTACACGGAACGCCTGCTGGACGAGCTGAAAAAGCGTGGGGTGCGGGCCACATTTTTTGTGCTGGGCACCCGGGTGGACAGCTATCCGGACCTGATCAAGCGCATGGCGGCGGAGGGCCACGTGGTGGGCAACCACTCCAATAGCCACAAGATGCTGCACAATATGAGCCTGGCTCAGGTGCGCACCGAGATGGAAAAATGCGCCACCAAGATCGAAAAACTGCTGGGGTATAAGCCCGCCGTGATGCGGTGCCCCGGCGGCAACTGCAGCAACAACGTCAAGCAGTACGCCAAGGACGCCGGCATCCCCATCCTGTACTGGGGTGTGGACACCCGGGACTGGGAGAGCCGCAACGTCAATTCCATTCTCAAGGTCTCCTTTGGCAAAAACGGGGTGCGGGACGGCTCCATCGTGCTGATGCACGACATCTACTCCACCACCGTGGATGCGGCCCTCCAGATGATCGACCGGCTCACGGCCGACGGATACGTCTTTGTGACGGTGCCGGAGATGCTCCACGCCCGGTACGGCGGCATAGAGCCCGGTAAAGTATATGTGTGATCCGATAGGGGCAGACATACATAGACACTTCGTTTTTTTGAAGCGGAAATCAGCCGGTGGCGGGCAGCCGCCGGCTGTTTCTCTTTACAAAAGGGAATAAATCGGTTAATAATTCTTTAAGATTGGACAAACCCTCTTGTCTATAGCCGGCGGGTAGGTTAGTCTATGAGTATACAGGAAGGGAGGACGCCGGTATGAAGACCAAAAACACAAAGAGAACCCCCATAAAGAAAACCGGAAAGAGCCGCCGTCCTGCCGGACGCCGGCTGGTGCTGTGGGGCAGTATCCTGTTATTGGTATGGGCGGTGCTGCCCTACGTGGCCAACGGCATTATGGGCGTAGGCGTGGTGCTGCCGGCGGCGGTGGCGCTGGTGGGTATCGTATGGGGCCTGTGCCGTCCCCCCGCCAACCAAAAACGACCGAAAGGGTGGAAAAGAGCCGTGGTGACTGTGGGTATTGTGCTGGCGTGTGCGGTGGCTGTCCTGGCCGGGCTGATCACCGGGCTGATGATCCGGTCGGCGGTGACACCGCCGGCGGAGGGGGCCACCGTCATCGTGCTGGGCTCCAAGATCTACGGGGATCGCCCCAGCCGGATGCTGCGGGACCGGCTCAATGCGGCGGCGGCCTATCTGGAGGCGCACCCCGACGCCAACTGCGTGGTGTCCGGCGGCCTGGGGGAGGGGGAGACCTACACCGAGGCCTACGTCATGCGTAAATACCTGGTGGAGAGGTGCGGCATCGACGAATCCCGCATCGCCTGTGAGAACACCTCCACCGACACCCACGAGAACATTCACAACGCTATGGCGGTCATCGACCAGCAGGGCTGGAGCCGGGACGTGTGCATCGCCACCCAGGTGTTTCACCAGTACCGGGCGCGCCAGCTGGCCCGGATGGCGGGGGCGCACAGCGTGGGCGGTGCCGCCTGCCTGACCCCGGTGCACCTGATGCTCAATTACTGGGTGCGGGAGTGCGCCGCCATCTGCCGGCTATGGCTGCTGCGGTATTAAGGAGAATCGTGTATGAAAAAGATGGGTTGGCTGGTGCTGATAGTGGCTGTGCTGCTTGGCTGCTCCTTGTCGGTGTCTGCGGGCAGTGTGCCCGAAGATATCCTGCATTACGATGGTGCGCAGCTCTTTTTTGCAGAGGTGGTGGACTGCCGCTCGGAGGGTGTGGACGCACAGGTGGAGTTGCGCCCTGTAAAGGTGGTCAAAGGGGAGGTACCGCTGGATACGGTGCTGACCTATGAGGAAGCCATTGGCGTGGGCGATTTTGCCATACAGAAGGGCGTGGCGTATTTGTTTGCCTATTACGACGAGAACAATCCCACCTACGTATTTCGAACCACCGGGTACGATCCGTCCTCCCTTTCCCTGGTGATGCCGGAGGAGTTTAGAGACAATATGTGGGGACGATTAGAAGCCTATTTGCGGGATGGCTCCTACACCGCTGCTGAAGTAGAACGGCGACAGCGGCTGGGGCTGCCGCAGCGGGACATGACGAATAGCGATGCGCTGCCGCCGCTGGATACGGGGGAAAGTCTGTCCGGCAGGGTGTGGCCGTTCGCTATCGCCGGCATCATTGCTTTGCTGGCAAGCGGATGCCTTTGTGCTGGCGTGTGGCTGCGGCGCAAAAAGGCCGGCACCCATCCCCGCACATAGAACGGCTGGCACCGCCCCGGGGCGGCGATACGCTAACCGGAATATACATAACAACGGCGCCGGGTGTTTTTGATTTCGCCCGGCGCCGTGTTTTTGCGTGTCAGACTTATTGATAATCGATAAAAACCAAAAAATGCGCAAAAAAATAAGCCAAGTCGCAAAAAACGCTTGACAAATGGAAAAGTTTGATATATTATTTTATACTGCCTTAATGTGAGAAGTCTGCCCTTTGGCACAAAAACAGTATAGCACATATCCCCAAAAAATGCAAGAAAAATTTTTCATTTTCTGTGACAGGGGCGCACGGCAAGGCATCCGAAGATTATGGCGAAATACATCTGGTTATCCACCCTCTGACCCGCCCGGAAACGGGGCAGAGAAAACTACAAAAAAGGAGTGATCGGGCCAAATGACGAACATCAAACCGGTAAAGCTGGGCAACAACGTCCGTATGAGCTTTGCCAAGATCAACGAAGTGCTGGATATGCCCAACCTCATCGAGGTGCAGAAGAATTCCTACCAGTGGTTCCTGGAGGAGGGTCTGCGGGAGGTCTTTGACGAGACCGCGGCCATCACCGACTACAACGGCAATCTGGTGCTGGACTTCATTGGCTACCGTCTGGAAGAGACCCCCAAATACACCGTAGAGGAGTGCAAAGAGCGTGATGTGACCTATGCCGCGCCGCTGCACGTCCGCGTCCGTCTACTCAACAAGGAGACCGGCGAGATCAAGGAGTCCGAGGTCTTTATGGGTGATTTCCCCCTGATGACCGAGAGCGGCACCTTTGTCATCAACGGCGCCGAGCGCGTCATCGTGTCCCAGCTGGTCCGCTCCCCCGGCGTGTACTTCGATATGGTGCACGACACCCTGGGTAAGGAGCTGTATTCCTCCACCGTCATCCCCAATCGCGGTGCCTGGCTGGAGTACGAGACCGACTCCTCCGATGTGTTCTACGTCCGCATCGACAAGAACCGCAAGATCCCGGTGACGGTGCTGGCCCGTGCTCTGGGCTTGGGCAGCGACACCCAGATCCTGGAGTTCTTCGGCGAGGACGAGCGCATCCACGCCACCCTGCTGAAGGACACCACCAAAAATAAGGAAGAAGCTCTGTTGGAGATCTATCGCAAGCTGCGTCCGGGCGAGCCTGCGACCGTAGAGAATTCCCAGCAGCACTTGGATAACCTGTTCTTTGACCCCCGCCGGTACGATCTGTCCCGGGTGGGCCGTTACAAATATAATAAGAAACTAAGTCTGTCCAACCGTCTGGCCGGCTGCAAGCTGAGCCGTCCCGTCATCGATCCCGCCACCGGCGAGATGCTGGGCGAGCCCGGTGAGGTCATCAGCCGCGCCCGTGCCGAGGAGATGGAGAACGCCGGCGTTACCGTGGCCTACGTGGTCGTGGAGGAGCACGGCGAGGAGCGGGAGATCAAGATCGTGTCCACCGGCATGGTGGACCTGGCCAAGCACGTCAGTGCCCCCGTTTATGACGCAGTCAAAAAGGTCATCAACGAGCGTGTCAGCTACGCCGTCCTGACCGAGATCCTGGCGCAGGGCCTGTCCGACGAGGAGCTGCCCGCCGCCCTGCTGGCCCGGGCCAAGGAGCTGATCCCCAACACCATCACCGTGGACGACATCCTGGCCTCCATCAACTATCTCAACTGCCTGGGTCACCACATCGGCACCACCGATGACATCGACCACCTGGGCAACCGCCGCATCCGCTCGGTGGGTGAATTGCTGCAGAACCAGTTCCGCATCGGCTTCTCCCGTATGGAGCGTGTGGTCCGCGAGCGTATGACCCTGCAGGCCCAGGATATGGACATCATCACCCCCCAGGCGCTGATCAACCTCCGCCCGGTGGTGGCGGCGATCAAGGAGTTCTTCGGCTCCTCGCCCCTGTCCCAGTTCATGGACCAGAA